>NZ_JBFAXR010000130.1:0-23589 GCF_040680895.1 Streptomyces sp. NPDC051940
CCGCGGCCACCGCCGAGCCGAACTCCAGCAGCCAGGCGGTGCCCGGCGTCTGGAGCAGGGCGTTGAGCGACCCGTGGTCGCGGTCCAGCAGCCCACACCACGCGGCCGCGCGCGCCCGCAACGGCCCCGCTACCGTCGCGCCGCCCGGACCGCGCGCAGCCACTCCCGGTTCATCGACGCGATCGACTGCAGCGGGATGCCCTTCGGGCACGCCGTCGCGCACTCCCCCGTGAGTGTGCAGCCGCCGAAGCCCTCGTCGTCCATCTGCCCGACCATGTCCAGCACCCGGGTCCCGCGCTCCGGGGCGCCCTGCGGCAGGACGTTCAGATGGTTGACCTTCGCCGAGGTGAACAGCATCGCCGAGCCGTTCGGGCAGGCCGCCACGCACGCGCCGCAACCGATGCACTCCGCGTGCTCGAAGGCGTAGTCGGCGTCCTCCTTGCGGACCGGGGTGGCGTGGGCCTCCGGCGCCGAGCCGGTCGGGGCGGTCACATAACCGCCCGCGCCGATGATCCGGTCGAACGCCGAGCGGTCCACCACCAGGTCCTTCACCACCGGGAACGCCCCGGCCCGCCAGGGCTCCACGTCGATCGTGTCGCCGTCGGCGAAGGACCTCATGTGGAGCTGGCAGGTGGTGGTGCGCTGCGGGCCGTGCGCGTCGCCGTTGATGACGACGCCGCACGCGCCGCAGATGCCCTCGCGGCAGTCGTGGTCGAAGGCGACGGGGTCCTCGCCGCGCAGGATCAGCTGCTCGTTGAGGGTGTCGAGCATCTCGAGGAAGGACATGTCCGGTGAGATGTCGTCGATGTCGTACGTGGCCATCGCGCCGGGTGCGTCGGCGTCCGGCTGGCGCCAGACGCGCAGGGTGAGCCTCATGTGTAGCTCCGCTGGGTGGGGTGGACGTGTTCGAAGGTGAGCTGCTCCTGGTGGAGTACGGGTGCGGCACCGCCGTACTCCCAGGCCGCGGCGTACGCGAACGCCTCGTCGTCGCGCGCGGCCTCGCCGTCCGGTGTCTGGGACTCCTCGCGGAAGTGGCCGCCGCAGGACTCGGTGCGATGCAGGGCGTCCAGGCACATCAGCTCGGCGAGTTCGAGGTAGTCGACGATCCGGTTGGCCTTCTCCAGCGACTGGTTGAGCTCCGCGCCGCTGCCGGGGACCTTGATCCGCCGCCAGAACTCCTCGCGGATCTGCGGGATGCGCGACAGCGCCTTGCGCAGGCCCGTCTCGTTGCGGGCCATGCCGCAGTGGTCCCAGAGCAGTTCGCCGAGCTCGCGGTGGAAGGACTCCGGGGTGCGGTCGCCGTCCACGGCCAGCAGCCGGGTGAGGCGGGCCTCGACCTCCGCCACGGCTTCGACGGCCGCGGGATGATCCGCGTCCACGGGCCGGGCGGCCGCGTTGCGGGCGAGGTAGTCGTTGAGGGTGGCGGGCAGGATGAAGTAGCCGTCCGCCAGGCCCTGCATCAGCGCGGACGCGCCGAGCCGGTTGGCGCCGTGGTCGGAGAAGTTGGCCTCGCCGATCGCGAACAGGCCGGGGACGGTGGTCTGCAGGTCGTAGTCGACCCACAGGCCGCCCATCGTGTAGTGGATCGCCGGGTAGATGCGCATGGGCACCTCGTACGGGTCCTCCGCGGTGATCCGCTCGTACATCTCGAAGAGGTTCCCGTACCGCTCGGCGACCGTCGCCCGGCCGAGCCGGCGGATCGCGTCGGCGAAGTCGAGGTAGACGCCCTGTCCGCCGGGGCCGACGCCGCGTCCCTCGTCGCAGACGTTCTTCGCCGCGCGCGAGGCGATGTCGCGGGGCACGAGGTTGCCGAAGGACGGGTAGATCCGCTCCAGGTAGTAGTCGCGCTCGGCCTCGGGGATCCGCGCCGGCGGGCGGTCGTCGCCGCGCGCCTTGGGCACCCAGATGCGGCCGTCGTTGCGCAGCGACTCGCTCATCAGCGTGAGCTTGGACTGGTGGTCGCCGGAGCGCGGGATGCAGGTGGGGTGGATCTGGGTGAAGCAGGGGTTGGCGAAGTACGCGCCGCGGCGGTGGGCACGCCAGATCGCGGTGGCGTTGGAGTTCTTGGCGTTGGTGGAGAGGTGGAAGACGTTGCCGTAGCCGCCGGTCGCCAGGACCACGGCGTCCGCGACGTGCGTGGTGATCTCGCCGGTGACCAGGTCGCGGGCGACGATGCCGCGCGCGCGGCCGTCCACGACGATCAGGTCGAGCATCTCGGTGCGCGGGTGCATCTCCACGTTCCCGGCCGCGATCTGCCGGGACAGCGCCTGGTACGCGCCGAGCAGCAGCTGCTGGCCGGTCTGGCCGCGGGCGTAGAAGGTGCGGGAGACCTGGACGCCGCCGAACGAGCGGGTGTCGAGCAGTCCGCCGTACTCGCGGGCGAAGGGCACCCCCTGCGCCACGCACTGGTCGATGATCTCGACCGAGATCTGCGCCAGGCGGTGGACGTTGGACTCGCGGGCGCGGAAGTCGCCGCCCTTGACGGTGTCGTAGAACAGGCGGTGGACGGAGTCGCCGTCGTTGCGGTAGTTCTTCGCGGCGTTGATGCCGCCCTGGGCGGCGATGGAGTGGGCCCGGCGCGGCGAGTCCTGGTAGCAGAACTGGACGACGCGGTAGCCCTGTTCGGCGAGTGTGGCGCCGGCCGAGGCGCCCGCCAGTCCGGTGCCGACGACGATGACGGTGTGCCGGCGGCGGTTGGCGGGGTTGACCAGCTTCGCCTCGAAGCGGCGGGTGTCCCAGCGTTCGGCGACGGGCCCGGTGGGGGCCTTGGTGTCGGCGATCGGGGCGCCGGTGGTGTAGCCGGGGTCGGCCGCGGTGAGGTGCTCGGGGTCGGGGGTGTCGTGCAGGAGCATCGGTCAGTCCACCAATCCGGTCATCACGCCGACGGGGAGGGAGAGGAAGCCCGCGGTGAGGGCCAGCGCCAGGGCGTTCGCGCCGGCCCGCAGCGCCCGGTCGCCGCGCGCGCCCGCCACGCCGAGGGTCTGCGCCGCGCTCCACAGGCCGTGCCGGACGTGCAGGCCCATGGCGAGCACCGCGGTGATGTAGACGGCGTTGCCGTACCAGGTGGAGAAGGTGTCGACGACGTTCTGGTACGGGTGCCCGGGCCGGAATCCCGGGTGCACGGTGCCGGTCGTCAGATCCAGCAGGTGCCACACCACGAACAGCCCGAGGATCACGCCGCCCCAGCGCATGGTGCGGGTGGCGTAGCTGGTCCGGGCGTGTACGTAGCGGGTGGGGCGGGCGCGGATGTCGCGCCGGCTCAGCTGGTACGCCGTGACGCCGTGCAGGATCACGGAGACGACCAGGGCGACGCGGATGCCCCACAGGGCCCATTCGTGGTGCAGGACGGGCGCGCCCATGACGCGCAGCCAGTGGGCGTACGCGTTGAACTCGTCCGGCCCGAAGAAGATCTTGAGGTTGCCGATCACGTGGGCGACCAGATACCCCAGCATGACCAGGCCGGTCACGGCCATCACGGCCTTCTTCCCGACGGTCGAGTCCCAGACGATACGGGTGGTGGACGGCCGCCGGTCCGTCCGCGCCCTGGTTGCAAGTGCCATGGTCAACGACGCTACGGCCGCCGTTCACCATCCGTCCAAGACATGATGGACCTCATTTCCATAGCCATCGCCTATCGTGGTGGTCGTGCAGCTCCACCAGCTCCAGTACTTCGTCGCCGTCGCCGAGACCCGGCACTTCACCCGGGCCGCCGAGCGGATGCACATCGCGCAGCCGTCGCTGTCCCAGCAGATCCGGGCGCTGGAGCGGGAACTGGGCGCCGAGCTGTTCCTGCGCGCCCGCGGCAACATCTCCCTCACCGACGCCGGTGAGGCGCTGCTGCCGCTGGCGCGCCGCATCCTCGCCGACGCCGACACCGCCCGGCTCGAGGTGCAGGAGCTGGCGCAGCTGCGCCGCGGCCGGGTGCGGCTCGGCGCCACGCCCAGCGTCTGCACCGGGCTGCTGCCCACCGTGCTGCGGGCCTTCCACGACCGCTACCCGGGCATCCAGCTGCTGATCGAGGAGGGCGGCTCGCACGACCTGGTGCGCATGCTGGCCCGCGGCGCGCTGGACCTGGCGCTGGTCGTCCTGCCGCTGCCCGCGCCCGCTCCGGCGCTCACGACCGTGGAGCTGCTGAAGGAGGACCTGGTCGTGATCTCGTCCCCGGCCGCTCCCGCCCCGGGCGGGCGGCCGGGGCGCTCCGTGAGCGTGGCCGATCTGCGGGACGAGCCGCTGGTGATGTTCCGGCACGGCTACGACCTGCGCGAACTCACGGTCGCCGCCTGCCGGGCCGAGGGTTTCGAGCCCGTGTTCGCGGTCGAGGGCGGCGAGATGGACGCGGTGCTGGGTTTCGTACGGGCCGGGCTCGGCGTCGCCGTCGTGCCGCGGATGGTCGCCGAGCGGCCCGGGGCCGACCTGCGGATCACCCCGCTGACCCGCCCCGGGCTGCGCCGGACGATCGCCCTGGCGCACCGCAGCGACGTGGCCCCGCCGCGGGCGGCGCGGGAGCTGCAGCGGATGCTCGAGGGCCGCGCGGAGTGAACCGCCCGACGCGCCACCGGCCGCGTTGTCAGTGGCACCGGGCACGATGTGGGCCATGACGACACTCTCGGTACTCGCCGATACCGCCGCGTACGCCCGTGCGGTCCAGGACGCGGTCCAGGCCGCCTCCGCGTACTACGCGGACGGGGACAGCCCGCTCGACGACGACGCCTACGACCATCTGGTACGGGCGATCGCCGCGTACGAGCAGGCGCATCCGGAGCAGGTGCTGCCCGGGTCGCCCACCGGGAAGGTCGCCGGTGGCGCCGCGGTCGGCGATGTGCCGCACAGCGTGCCGATGCTGTCGCTGGACAACGTCTTCTCCGCCGAGCAGTTCACCGCGTGGGCCGCCGGGGTGGAGCGGCGCATCGACCGCCCGGTCGGGAGGTGGAGCGTGGAGGCCAAGCTGGACGGGCTCGCCGTCGCCGCCCGCTACCGCCACGGCCGGCTCACCCAGCTGATCACCCGGGGCGACGGGCTGGCGGGCGAGGACGTCACCCACGGCGTCGGCCAGATCCACGGCCTGCCGGACACCCTGACCGAGCCGGTCACCGTCGAGGTGCGCGGCGAGGTGCTCATGACCGGCGCGCAGTTCGAGCACGCCAACACGGTGCGCACCGAGCACGGCGGCGATCCGTTCTCCAATCCGCGCAGCGCCGCGGCGGGCAGCCTGCGGGCCAAGGACCGGCCGTACCAGGTGGAGATGACCTTCTTCGCGTACGGGCTGCTGCCGCAGCCGACGACCCCCTCCGAGGCGGCGGAGCGGCTGCACACCGGGGCGCACAGCGAACTCATGGAGTACGTCGCGGACCTGGGCGTGCACACCGCCGCCGCCACGGACGTGCCGGGTGCGGCGGTGGCCGCGGTGGAGGAGGTGCTGGCCCGCGTCGAGGAGATCGCCGCGCTGCGCGCCACGCTGCCGTTCGGCATCGACGGCATCGTCGTCAAGGCCGACGACGCGGCCGACCAGCGCGACGCCGGACTCGGCAGCCGTGCGCCGCGGTGGGCCATCGCCTACAAGCTGCCGGCCGTCGAGAAGATCACCAAGCTCGTCGGCGTGGAGTGGAACGTCGGACGCACCGGCGTGATCGCGCCCCGCGCCCAGCTCGAACCCGTGGAGATCGACGGCTCCACCGTGACCTACGCGACGCTGCACAACCCCGCCGACATCACCCGCCGCGACCTGCGCGTCGGCGACCAGGTGATGGTCTACAAGGCCGGCGACGTCATCCCCCGCATCGAGGCCCCGGTCGTCGCCCTGCGCACCGGCGACGAGCAGCCCATCGCCTTCCCCGAGGTCTGCCCCCAGTGCGGCTCTGCCATCGACACCTCCGAGCAGCGCTGGCGCTGCGAGCGGGGCCGCAACTGCCATCTGCTGGCCTCCCTCACCTACGCCGTCGGCCGCGACCAGCTCGACATCGAGGGCCTCGGCGCCACCCGGCTGGTCCAGCTCGTCAACGCGGGCCTCGTCACCGACATCGCGGACCTGTTCACCCTCACCCGCGAACAGCTGCTCGGCCTGGACCGGATGGGCGAGGTCAGCGCCGACAACCTCCTCGCCGCCCTGGAGCAGGCCAAGGCCAGGCCGCTGAACCGGGTGCTGTGCGCGCTGGGGGTGCGCGGCACCGGCCGGTCGATGTCGCGGCGGATCGCCCGCCACTTCGCCACCATGGACGCCGTACGCGCGGCCGACGACGCGGCGATGCAGCAGGTCGACGGCATCGGTACGGAGAAGGCACCCACGATCGTCGCGGAGCTGGCCGAACTCGCCCCGGTCATCGACAAGCTGGTCACCGCCGGGGTGAACATGACCGAACCCGGCGCCACTCCCCCGGCCGCCGACGGCGACGTCGAGGACGCGCCCGCCGCGGGCCCGCTGGCGGGGATGACGGTCGTGGTCACGGGCGGCATGAGCGGCCCGCTGGCGGAGCTGGGCCGCAACCAGATGAACGAGCTGATCGAGCGCGCCGGAGGGAAGTCCTCCTCCAGCGTCTCCAAGCGCACCTCGCTCGTGGTCGCCGGAGCGGGCGCGGGGTCCAAGCGCGCCAAGGCCGAGGAGCTCGGCGTACGCATCGCGACACCGGAGGAGTTCGCGGCACTGGTGGCCGACCACCTCCTGTGACGGGACGGTCGGGTGGCGGCCGGTGCGGGGGTGCCGGCCGGCTCAGCCGATCATCTCGCGCAGTGCGTCCTCGGTCGCGGTGGGCTCGATGCCGAACGCGGCGGTGGCGGCCGAGGAGTCCATCACGAAGGGGCGGCGGTACTGGTACTGGGTTTCGCGCAGTTCACGCACCAGCGGGTCGCGGAGCCCGCCGAGCCACAGCACCGCCCGCGGCATCACGGCCAGGCGGGGGGCCTGCGCGCCGGCCAGCGCGCAGGCCCGGCCGGCGAGTTCGCGCAGCGACAGCGGGGGCGCGGTGGGCACGTGCCAGGGGCGGCCCCACGCCCGCTCGTCGGCGGCGACGGCCACCAGGGTGCGGGCCACGTCGCCGGCGTAGGTCCAGCTGTGCGGGGCGTCCAGGTCGGCGGGCACGCGCACCCGGGCGCCGGCCAGCACCTTGGGCAGCACCAGCAGGCTCCACAGCGACTGCGTACCGGCGCCCAGATAGTCCGACCCCCGCACCTCCGTCGCCCGGACCTCGCCCGCCTCGTGCGCGGCCAGGGCCTCGCGCCACAGCCGGGCGCGCAGGCGGCCCTTGACGCCCGTGGCGCGCTGCGGGGTCTGCTCGGTCATGGGGCCGTCGACCGGTCCGTAGCCGTAGAGATTGCTCACGGTGGCCAGCACCGCGCCGCTCGCGCGCGCGGCGGCCAGGCACGCCGCGGCGGGCGGCGGCAGCTCGGCCTGCCACCGCGGGTAGGGGGCGCCGACGCAGTTGTACAGCGCGGCCGCCCCGTCGGCGAGCCTGCTCAGTGCGCCCGCGTCGCCGGCGTCGGCCGCCGCCTTCTCCACGCCCGGATGGTCCGGGCCGCTGCCGCTCCGGGTCACGATCCGGACCTTCTCGCCGCGGTCGGCGAGCAGCCGGGCCGTGGCCGCGCCGACCGGTCCGGCGCCGACGATCACATGCAGGGACATGGCAGGACTCCTCGTCGAGTACGGTGATCCTTACAGAGAACACTGTTCTCTGTATTCAAGGATCGCGCACCCGCCCGCCTTCCGTCAAGAACAGCGTTCCGAAACCGGTCCCCCGTTCACGGCGTATGGGAGAATCGGCCCTGTGAGCGCAAAGAACCTCCGCGAGCGCGTGCGTACAGAGATCACCCAGGAGATCCTGGCCGTCGCCCGCCGTCACCTGGCCGCCGACGGCGCCCATCTCTCCCTGCGCGCCGTGGCCCGCGACGCCGGCCTCGTACCGTCCGCCCTGTACCGCTACTTCGCCAGCCGCGACGCCCTGCTCACGGCCCTGATCACCGACGCCTACGAGGCGCTCGCCGACGCCGTCGAGGCGGCCGAGGGGGCCGTGCCCCGCGCCGACACCCCGGGGCGGTGGCTGGCCGTGTGCCGGGCCGTCCGCGGCTGGGCGCTCGCGCATCCCGCCGAATACGCCCTGATCTACGGCAGCCCCCTGCCCGACTACACCGCACCCCCCGACACGGTCAGCCCGGCGTCACGCGTCCTGATCACCCTGACCGCCATCCTCTTCGACGACGCCGCCGGCACACCGCACCCGGCGGGCGACGTCACGCCGCTGCCCGAAGCGCTGCGCGCGGACCTGGCCCGGCTGATCGAGCATCCGCCCGCGGAGATCTCCCCACCGCAGGGGACGGCCTCTCCCGAGGACCTCCTGGCCACCGCCCTCGTCCTGTGGACGCACCTCTTCGGCCTCGTCTCCTTCGAGACCTTCGGCCGGCTGGACACCGTGATCAGCGCCCGCGACGAGTACTTCGACCACCAGATCCGGACCATCGGCCGCCTCGCCGGCCTGTAGGACCCGGCTGCCCGCCGGAGGGGGCGGGCTCCGCGGCGGGGCCGGTGCGGGGGCGTAGGTTGGGGGGCATGAGCAATCTCGATCTTCGTCCTGATGAGGCCAGGTGTGGGGGGCTCGCCGATGTGGCGGGCACGCCCGTCCGGGAGTTGCTGACGCCCCGGCTCGTACCGCTCGGTGAGAGCACCGTCGTACGGAGGCTGCTGCCCAACCTGGGGCGGCGGATGGTCGGCGCCTGGTGTTTCGTCGACCACTACGGGCCCGACGACATCGCCGACGAACCCGGCATGCAGGTGCCCCCGCACCCCCATATGGGGCTGCAGACCGTCAGCTGGCTGCACGACGGCGAGGTGCTGCACCGGGACAGCCTCGGCTCGCTGCAGACCGTACGGCCGCGGGAGCTGGGGCTGATGACCTCCGGGCGGGCCATCTCGCACTCCGAGGAGTCGCCGCGCCCGCACGCCGCGCTGCTGCACGGCGCGCAGCTCTGGGTCGCGCTGCCCGACGAACACCGCAACGTGGAACCGGCGTTCGAGCACCACCCGGACCTGCCCGTGCTCAGCGGGGGCGGCGGGCTGCGGGCCACCGTCATCCTCGGGGAGGTGGACGGCGCCGCCTCACCCGGTACGACGTACACCCCGCTGGTCGGCGCCGACATCGCGCTGGCCGCCGGCGCCGACACGCGGCTGCCCGTGGAGCCCGACTTCGAGTACGCGGTGCTGACCATGTCCGGCCAGGCCGAGGTGGACGGCGTGCGGCTGGACCCGGGCTCCATGCTCTACCTCGGCTGCGGGCGCCGCGAGCTGCCGCTGCGCGCCGACACCGACAGCGCGTTGATGCTGCTGGGCGGGGTGCCGTTCGAGGAGCAGATCGTCATGTGGTGGAACTTCATCGGCAGGTCGCACGAAGACATCCGGCAGGCTCGCGACGAGTGGACGACCGGCAGCCGGTTCGGCGAGGTCCACGGCTACGACGGGACGCGGCTGGCCGCCCCCGAACTGCCGCCGGGGCCGCTCCGTCCCCGGGGGCGGGTGCGCTGACCTCGGCGTCAAACTCCCCGACGGCTCAGTCGACCTCGGCGACGAACTCCCCGACTCCGGCCTCCCGCCGCACAAGCGGAACATCCGCATAGTGCGGCGGTGCCGGAGCCGAGCCCTGCGGCAGCAGGCCGCATAGCGTCGGTCCCGACCGCATCCGGCTGAGCGAAGGGGCACCACGGTGCTGGACCAGTGGAAGACCGAGGGGTTCGTGGCCGTGGACAGGCCGCTGTTCGCACCCGATCAGTTCGGCATGCTCCGGGATCTCTTCGAAGAGCACCTTGCCACCCGCGGCGACAGCATCTTCCATGAGCTGGACATGCCCCACACCCGCGACGCCCGCCTGCTGGAGCTGCTGCTCGATGACGCCGTCCTCGATCTGGTGGAGCCCATCACCGGACCCGACATCGTGCTCTGGTCGTCCGGCTTCATCTGCAAGGTTGCGCACACCGGCCCGCCCACTCTGTGGCACTCCGACGCCGCGTACTGGAAGGGCCGGCTGGACAACGAGGAGGGCATCGTGACGGTCTGGCTGGCCATCGACCCCAGCACCCGCGACAACGGCTGCATGCGCGTCATCCCCGGCACCCACCTCGCCGGCCACCCGGCCTACCGGGTCGTCGACCAGGAGGCGTTCTTCCACAGCGAGGCGACCGACGTCGACGAGTCCGCCGCCGTCGACCTGGAACTGGCCCCGGGCCACTGCTCCCTGCACGACGGCCGGATCCTGCACGGCGCCCGGGCCAACACCAGCCCGCACCGTCGGGCCGGCTACACCATGCGCTACCTGCCCGCCACCACCCGGATCCGCCCCGAGGCCCCGGGCAACCAGGGCCACCAGGTGTGGCTGGCCCGCGGGCGCGCCACCGCGCCCAACCGGTACGTCAATGCGTGAGGACCGCACGCCGCCGCCCCGCCTCGACACGGGCACCTGGCTCGACCCCGGGCGGGGCATCGCCGTGCACGAGCAGGTGCTCACGGAGGGCGTGGCGCTGCACTGGCACGAGTTCTTCGAGCTGTCGTACATCACCGAGGGCGCCGGGGAGCACATCCTGAACGGCTCCCGGCAGCCTCTCGGGCCTGGCGACACCCTGGCCCTCACCCCCGCCGACTTCCACGAGGTCCGGCCCGTTCCCGGCGGGACGCTGCACATCACCAACATCGTCTACACCGACGACCTGCTGCCCGCCGAGGTGCGCGCGCTGCTCCCCACCCCGACGCTGCACCTGCCGGAACTGGCCGCGGACGTGGCCCGGATGCCGGCCGAGTACCGCCGCACCGACGCGCTCGCGGCGCTCGCCCTGAGCGCCACCCTGACGCGGCTGCTCGCCGACGTCGCCCGTGCCGCCGCCGGGCGGCAGCCGGAGCGGCCGGCCGCGCGCGCCGATGTGCAGCGCGCCCTCGTCTGGCTCGACCACCACTTCCGCGAGCCGATCAGCCTCGCGGACGCCGCGCGCGTCGCCAACCTGTCGCCGCACCACTTCAGCGGCCTGTTCCGGCGGACGACGGGCATATCGTTCCAGGACCATCTCACCAGCCGGCGGCTGGCCTTCGCCCGCCGGCTGCTCACCGCCTCCGGTCTGCCCGTCACGCACGTCTGCCACGCGGCCGGGTTCAACGACCTGACCCACTTCAGCCGCACCTACCGCCGCCACTTCGGCCACCCGCCCTCCGCGGACCGGCGCGCGGGCTGAACCGCCACACCCCTTTCCTCACCATCGGGAGATGCCGCATGGACCGCGCCGCGATCGTCGGGACCGGCAACCGCGCCCAGCTCTTCACCGAAGGTCTCGCCCGCCGCGAGCACGTCGACCTGGTCGCGTTCTGCGACCCCAACCCGGTGCGCATGGCGCACCACAACACGCTCCTGACCACCGCCGGCCGGCCCGAGGCCCGTACGTATCCGGCCGAGGGCTTCGAGAAGATGCTCGCCGCCGAGGACATCGAGCTGGTAGTCGTCACCGGCGTCGACGCCACGCACGACGCGTACATCGTGCCCGCGCTGCGGGCCGGTTGCCGGGTCGTGACCGAGAAGCCGATGACGGTGGACGCCGAACGGTGCCGCCGGATCCTCGACACGGTCGAGGAGACGTCCGGCGACCTCTCCGTGGCGTTCAACTACCGCTTCAGCCCCGTGCACGAGCTCGTACGCCGCGAACTGGCGGCCGGGGCCGTCGGCGAGGTCACGTCCGTCCACTTCGAGTGGCTGCTGGACACCCGGCACGGCGCGGACTACTTCCGGCGCTGGCACCGCGAGCGCGAGCACAGCGGCGGGCTGATGGTGCACAAGGCCGGGCACCACTTCGACCTGGTGAACTGGTGGCTCGGCGCCCGCCCCGAGCGGGTCTTCGGCGTCGGCCGGCTCGCCTTCTACGGGCGGGAGAACGGTACGCGGCTGGGCGTGCGGCGCGAGTACGAGCGGGCGCACGGTTCGGCCGCCGCGGCGGACGACCCGTTCGCCCTGCACCTTCAGGACAACGAGGGGCTGCGGGCGCTGTACCTCGAGGCCGAGGAGGCGGACGGCTACCACCGGGACCGCAACGTGTTCGGCGACGGGATCACCATCGAGGACGACATGGCGGTCGTCGCGCAGTACTCGACCGGCGCCTCGCTCTCGTACCACCTGACGGCGTACTCCCCCTGGGAGGGCTACCGGGTGATGTTCAACGGCACCGGCGGCCGGCTGGAGCTGGAGGTCGAGGAGAGCCGCTGGCAGCCGCCCGGCGCCCGGCTGTCCTCCCGCAAGGGGGCGGTGCACGGCGACACCGCGATGGTCAACGCGGGCGGGGCGCGGATCCTGGTGCGCCCGCTGTGGGAGCCGCCGCGCGAGGTGGAGATCCCCGCCTTCGACCACGAGGGGCACGGCGGCGCGGACGCCCGGCTGCTGCGCGCCCTGTTCGACGGCGAGGGCGCGGCCACGGCGGCGAACGCGGTCGACGGGGCGCTCGCCCTGGCGACGGGCCTGGCCGCGAACCGCTCGTTCGCGACCGGCGCCGCCGTCGAGATCAAGGATGTCGTCCGCATTCCGCAGTAGGCCCGATGATCGCGACCGATCCGGACGGCGGTCCCGAGTGGACGGGACCGCCGTCCACCGCGGCCGTCACATGCCCGCCGGCCAGCCGCACGTCGACCTCCCGCCCGCGGTAGCGCAGCCCGCGCAGCTCCACCGCACCGGGCAGCCAGTGCGGCGGGGCCAGCTCCAGCGCCCCGTCCGGCCGCGGCCGCAGTCCGGCCAGCCCGGTGAGCACCGCCTCCGCGCCGGTCAGGCCCGCGATCACGTTGGCGCGCCGGCCGCGCGGCGGGGCGGCGGGCCGGTCGCAGTAGTGGTCCTGCGGGTAGTACGGGAAGTGCCCGCCCATCCACAGCACCCGGGACAGCACGTCCCAGGCGAGGCGCGGTTCGCCGCGCTCCCACAGGGTGAGGGCGAGCTGCGGCGCCTCCCCGGTGTAGGCGCCGCCGCCGGACCAGTCGACGTCGCCGAGCTCGTAGTGCCGGCCGTCCTCGGCGGAGACGCTGCTCACGCCGTACGGGCCGAGGAAGGCGCCGTCCCGCAGATGGGACAGCAGCGCCGCCGCCATCCGCGGGGTGCACGCCCCGGCGCGCAGCGCGTCGTAGGCCTGGATGGAGTAGGCGAGTTCGGTGTGGCCGTCGGGGTAGCGGCTGCGGAACCAGCCCGCCTCCTCGTCCCACAGCTCGGCGGCCACCGCGCCGAGGATGCGGTCGGCGCGGGCGCGCAGACCGGCCGCCGGGAGCGGGGCGCCCGCGGTCTCGGCGAGCTCGGCGAGCAGCCGCAGGCTGGTGGCGCGTTCGGCGTTGGGGCTGGCGACCAGGTGCTCCCAGCCGGTGCTGCGCATTTCGAGCAGGTTCTGCTGCGAGCCGTAGTCGCGCAGCTCCCCGTGCACCGCGAAGCGCGCCGCCAACTGCTCCTCCGTCTCGTGCAGCCGGGTCACCAGGTCCGGGGCGATGCCGTCGTGGCAGGCCGCGGCGTGGGCCAGCGTGACGAGGGACCAGCCGCTGTAGGCGTACGCGACACCGGTGCCGGTGCCGTCGGGGGCGATGGCGTAGTGGTCGGTGAGGTCGGCCTTGGCCATCGACTCCAGCAGCCCGCCGGCGGTGCCGCGGAGCATCAGGGCCAGGGTGTGGGGTGCGTAGCCGCCGGTGTCCCAGGCGTAGGCGCACAGGGCGCCGCCGTCGATGCCGGAGGTGGCGACGAACGGGACGGTGGCGAACGCGGGGTTGTCCCACAGGCAGACCAGTCCGCTGGCCAGGGAGCGCCGGTAGTAGGCGTCGAGTCCGGGGATGTCGGTGATCAGCCGGGGCACCCGCTCCAGCGCCGCGGCGACGCGGGCGGCGGTACGGGCGCGCGACTCCTCGGCCCAGTCGCGGGGGGTGCCGCCCGGGCGCGGTCCGGCCAGGAGTACGGCCAGGGTGAACACGGCGGCGCCGGAGGCCGGGATGTCGGCTTCCAGCGTGCCGTGCACCAGCTCGGGGTCGGTCGCGGTCCCGGGCTCCGGCGGCATCCATCCCCAGTCGCTCAGCGGCACCCGCCCCACCGGTCCCGACGCCAACTCGGGCAGCAGCCGTACGCGCACCGCGCGTCCGGAGCGGTTGGCGACGCTCACCTGCAGCGCGTACCCGGCGACGCCGTGCAGCGGCGTCAGCGTGCTGACCACCTCAAGCGAGACCAGCCGGCCCTCGTGCCTGCGGTGGTACGTACCCCTGCGCTCGATCCCGTCCAGGCGCCAGGTACCGCCGGCCAGCAGCAGCCCTCCGCCCGCGATACCGGGCGCACCGGTGTCCCCGATCCGTACCCCGTCCGCCTCCAGCGCCACGGCGAGCCGCGCCTGCGGGGCGGCCAGCGGCGGGGCGAAGCAGGCCCCGGCGCCGAGCACGGTGCCCGGTGCCAGGGCCACCGTCGAGAAGCCGCTGGTGGTCCACAGCGTGTCGGCGACACCCCGGCGCAGATCGAAGCCGAAGTCGTCCATGGTGTAGCCGGTCACAGCGCCACCTCCCGCTCCTCGGCCGCGGACCGGTAGGCCGCGAGGATCATCCGCAGGACGTCGGCGCCCTCCGCCTCGGTGTGCGGGGGCCGTTCACCGGAGGTCAGGCGGGCCGCGAAGTCGGCGCACACGGCGGGCACGGCGTCGACAGGCGGGAAGTCCACCGCCGTCGCGGCCTCACCGCGCGGCTTGTGGTGCAGCGTCCGGCCGTCGCTCCACAGGCTGCCCCGCTCCCCCACCACCGAGAACTTCTCGCTGAACGGCGGCGCCTCGTACGCCCAGCTGGTGACGATCTCGCCCACGGCACCGCTCGCGAAGCGCACCAGCACCCGGGCGGAGTCCTCGCCCTCCATGAACTCCAGCCGGTGCCGGCTGAGCATCGCCGTGACGGACACCGGCCGGCTGTCCGCGAGGTGCAGCAGCAGATACGCCGGGTGGTAGCCGGTGTCGATCAGCTCGCCGCCTCCGCTGGTCGCGGCGTCGGCCCGCCAGCCCATGGTCGACGGGTCGAAGTCGTTGAAGAAGCTGTCGGTGGTGCGCAGTTCGTACACCGCGCCGAGCGCGCCCTCGTCGAGCAGTTCGCGGGCGCGGGCGACCGCGGGGAGTGTGAGCTGGCTGTGCGCGCACATCAGGGTGACGCCCGCGTCCCGGACCGCGTCGGCGATCCGCTCGGCCTCCGCCTCGGTCAGGCACAGGGGCTTCTCGCACAGGATGTGTTTGCCGGCCTTCGCCGCGGCGATCACGGCGTCGGCGTGCAGATGGTGCGGGAGGCAGATGTCGACGGCGTCGGTGTCGGCCTCCTCGATCAGCTGCCGGTAGTCGGTGAACACCCGGGCGCCGCCGGCCTGTCCGGCCCGTTCGGCGGCGGCGGCCGGGTCGGTGTCGGCGACGGCGGTGACCCGGGCCAGGTCCGGGACGGCTGTATAGCCCCGGAGGTGGGCGCGGGATATGTTCCCGCACCCGATCAGCCCGATGGACACGGTCATACGCGGGTTCCTCCCGTGACGTGGACGGCGGCCCCGGTGCGGGCGGAGGCGTAGGCGGCCTCCATCAGCCGGGTGAGGTCGAGCCCGAGCGCGAGGTTCTCCTCGGGCCGGGTGCCGTCCTGGA
The DNA here is from genome assembly GCF_040680895.1 of Streptomyces sp. NPDC051940. Taxonomy (NCBI): domain Bacteria; kingdom Bacillati; phylum Actinomycetota; class Actinomycetes; order Kitasatosporales; family Streptomycetaceae; genus Streptomyces; species Streptomyces sp. NPDC051940. Next base: position 15,610 of record NZ_JBFAXR010000130.1, read on the forward strand.
TATGGCGGACGAAGTGCTCGAAGGGCGTGCCGGCACCGGCGGGTACGTCGAGCTCCTGCCAGCCGCCGCCCTCGGCGGCGAGCAGCAGCCGGGGCTCGGGGGTGCCGTAGAGCAGGGTGGAGCGGGTGCCGTGGAGCTCGACGGTGAACGGCGAGCGGGCAGCGGCGAATCCGGCCTCGACGATGCCGAGGGCACCGTCGGCGCAGCCCAGCACCGCGACCGCGGTGTCCTCGACGGCGCGTCCGGTGAGGTGGCCGAAGCCCGAGGACACCGTGTCGGGCAGCCGGCCGAGGAACAGCCGGGCCAGGTACATGGGATGGCATCCGAGGTCGATGAGCGCCCCGCCGGCCGTGTCGGCCGGATCGTAGAAGTGCTCGGGCAGCCAGCCCGGTTCGAGCGCCCCGTCGTGGGCCAGGCGTACCCGGACCGTGGTGAGGCGGCCCAGCGTCCCCTCGGCCAGCACCCGGCGGATGGCGGCGGTGTAGCCGTCGTACAACCGGGGCAGGGCGAGCATCAGCACGGTGCCGGCGCGCTCCGCGGCCTGGGTGATCTCCTGGCACTCGGCAAGTGTGGGGGCGAGGACCTTCTCGGTGAAGACGTGCTTGCCGGCGGCCGCGGCTGCGGTGATGACGTCCCGGTGCGCGGTGGTGGCGCAGGTGACGACGACGGCGTCGATGTCGTCACGGGCGAGCAGCCCGCCGAGGTCCGGATGGAAGTCGGCGCCGAGGTCCGCGGCCCACCGGCGGCCGCGTCCGGTGTCGTCGTCCCAGACGGCGACGGTCTCGGTGTCGGGGTGTGCCGCGGACTCGCGGGCGTAGTCGCGGGCGTGGACGTGCCAGAAGCCGAGGACGGCGAGGCGGACGGACACGGTGGAGCCCTCCGGTTGTCCCTTGACCACGGCGGCTCAACCCTTGACCGCGCCGGCCAGGCCGTTGACGAAGTAGCGCTGCAGCAGCAGGAACACCACGACGATCGGGACGAGCGAGATCACGGACCCCGCGCACAGGAACGTCCAGTCGGTGGAGTTCTGGCCGATGAAGGAGTACATGCCGACGGGCAGCGTGTGCAGTTCGGGCTTGGACAGGGTGAACACGAGCGGGATGAAGAAGCTGTTCCAGGCGCTGATGCAGGTGAACAGCCCGACGGTGGCCAGCATCGGGCCGGACAGGGGCAGCATCACCCGCCAGAACGTCTGGTGGAAGTTGGCGCCGTCGACCCTGGCGGCGTCCTCGATCTCCCGGTCCATGGTGGAGAAGTAGCCCATGAACAGGAAGGTCGCGAAGACCAGGCTGCTGGACGACTGCACGATGATCACCGACCACAGGGTGTCGAGCAGTCCGAGCCCCCGCACGATGTCGAAGATCGGGATGATCGTGTAGCCGTGCGGCAGGAAGAGGGTCACCGAGACCAGCCCGATGACCGCCTTGCGGCCGGGGAAGTCGGTACGGGCCAGCACGTAGCCGGCCATCGAGGTGGCCAGCAGGGTGAGCACCACCGCCCCGCCGGCCACCACCACGGTGTTCAGGAAGTACGAGCCGAAGGACGCCTCCTCCCAGGCGCTGGTGTAGTTCGAGCCGTGCACCCCGTCGGGAACGGGGTTCAGGCCCTGGTCGAAGAACCCGTCGGGGCTCTTGAAGGAGCTGCCCAGGGTCCACAGGAACGGGAACAGCCACAGCAGCCCGCCGACGAGCAGCAGCACATGGGTGAGCGAGCGTCCGGCCCGGCGCCGCGCCGCGCGGGGCGGGCGCCGGCGGACGGCGGGGCGGGCGGTGAGTACGGCCATGGATACCTCCCGGAAGTGTCAGGCCCGGCCCGCGGCGCGGCGCTTGGCGAGGGAACGGAAGATCAGCACCTGCACCACGGAGAAGCCGATGAGCAGCACCCCGTAGAAGAAGGAGGCGGCGGAGGCGAGCCCGACGTTCGGCTGGGTGGCCGCGGCCTCGTTGCCGCCGAAGGCGAGGTGGTAGATGTAGGTGTTGACGACCTCGGTGCCGAAGTAGGGGCCGCCGCCGGTCAGCACCTGGACGATGTCGAAGACCTGGAACGAGCCGATGAACGCCAGTATCACGATCATCAGCCCCACCGGCCGCAGCATCGGCACGGTGATGTGGACGAACGCCCGGATCCGGCCGGCTCCGTCGATCTTCGCGGCCTCGTTGACCTCCTCGGGGATGGTCTGCAGCCCGGCGAGGAAGTAGACGAGGTTGTAGCCGAGGGTCTGCCAGACGCCGACCGCGATGATGATGCCCATCGCGATCCTGGGGCTGCCGAGCCAGTCGACGGGGGTGTCGATGACGTGGGCGTCGAGCAGCCATCCGTTCAGCGTTTCGCCGAAGTTGGACAGCATCAGCTGGATGACGACGCCGACCACCGCCGGCGAGGTGACGACGGGCAGGAAGAACAGGGTGCGGTAGAACGCGGAGAAGCGCAGCTTCCTGTTGTTCAGCACCAGCGCCAGCGCGAGGGCGATGACCAGCTGCACCGGGACCACGACGAGGGCGTAGACGAAGGTGTGGGCGACGGAGTCCCAGAAGATCGAGTCGACCATGATCTGCCGGAAGTTGTCCAGGCCCACGAAGTCGGTGGGGTCGCCGATGCCGTTCCAGCGGTAGAAGGTGTAGACGAGCGAACCGAAGATCGGGTAGACGACGAAGGTCAGCAGCAGCGCGAGCAGGGGGAGCAGATAGACGTAGCTCCACCTGTTCGCGCTCACCCGGGCCCGCAGCCCGGCCCGCGGCGGCCGCGTCGCAGGGGACGCGGACCGCCGGGACCGGGCGGGGCTGGGTACGGTGTCGAGAACGGGCATACGGTCAGGCCTGCTTGTTCTGATAGGGCTTGGTGGGGTCCCAGTCGGCGAAGACCCAGTCCTCCAGGCTCACCTTCGCGCCCTTGGCCTGGGCGTCCTTCACGCCGTCGGCGAGGGCCTTGTTGCGGCGGTCCTCCAGCTCGGTGAGCGCCGAGGCCATGTCCTTCAGCTGGCCGGTGTACAGGCCGGTGACGACGTCGGGCAGGTCCGGCTTGACAGCCGGCAGCACGACCTTGGAGACCTCGGGGTTGCGGATCGCGGGCACCGGCCACGTCATGGCGTACTTCCGGGTGTCGACGAACTGCTGGAACTGCTCCGACGCCACCTTGGCCCGCTCGTTCGCCTCGGGGAACACGGACAGGCCCTGGCCCGCCTCGACCCAGCGCTGTCCCGCCTCGGGGCTGTGCAGGTGGTCGAACCACTCCCAGGCCTCGTCGGCGGCCTTCGTCTTCTGCGACAGTGCCCAGACCCGGCCGCCGGGCGGGTAGTAGAAGAACGCCTTCGGGGTCTCGGTGGGCGAGGGGAGGGTGGTCAGGCTGTAGTCGGAGAAGCGGTGCTCGGCCCAGGCGGGCTGGTTCCACACGCCGCCCACCGTCATGCCGAACTTGCCGCGCTCGAAGAAGGCCCGGGCCTGTTCGTCGCCGATGCTCATCGAGCTGGGGTAGACGTAGCCCTTCTTCTTCCACTCCAGCAGCAGGCTGAGGAAGTCGGTGTAGTTGCGGTCCGAGCCGAACGTCCACTTGCCGACCCGGTAGTCGGGGCCGTCCGTGCCGTATCCGGCCGGGGAGCCGGCGCCGCGGACGAACAGCTCGATCCACCAGGGCAGGGTGGCGCTCTGTGCGTTGCCGAAGCCGATGCCGTACGCCTTGCCGCCGCTCTTCGCGGTGATGGCCGCGGCCGCGCGGGTCACGTCGTCCCACGTCTTGGGGATCTTGACGCTGCCGTCGGGGTTGGTGAGGCCGGCCTCCTTGAACAGTCCGTTGTGGACGTAGAGCTGCAGCCAGGGCGCCGCGCCGCCGAAGGGGGCGCTGTAGATCTTGCCGCCGGCCATGTTCACGCCGTCGAAGAAGTTGTTCTCCGGGAAGCGCGACTGCCACTGCTCGGTGGCCTTGTCGTTCAGCGGCCGCGCCCAGCCCTGCGCCACCTGGTCGGTGAAGGCCGGGGTGGAGGGCATCATGAAGAAGTCGGGTGCGTTGCCGCCCCGGAAGGCCAGATTGATCAGGTCGGGGTACTTGTCGCTGACCTGGACCGTCCGCTTGATCCTGATCTTCGGGTGCTTCTTCTCGAAGAGGGCTATCTCGTTCTGCAGCCACGGCTCCTGGCTGAGGTACCAGTCCCAGTGGGTGATCGTCTTGGTGCCCGGCGGGTTGGAGTCGGACGAGTCGCCGCTGCAGGCGGTCAGTCCGCCGAGGGCGGCGGAGCCGGTGAGGGCGGCCGAGGCGGTGAGGAAGCCTCGTCTGCTGATGGGGGACATATTCTCTACGCTCCGTTCTTGAGCGATGCGTCGTCGATGAGCAGGTCGCCGGTGCCCGAGGTGGTGCTGAGCCACCACTCGGCCTTGGCCAGGGTCTTGGTGTGGCCGAGAGTCACGGGGGCGGCCGTCTTCAGCTCGGTCCAGGCGCCCGTGGAGACCGGGGCGGAGGCGAGCGGGATCGATTCCGAGGTGCCGTCGGTGTAGCTCAGCTTGAGCTTGATCTGGGCGGTGGTGGGGTTGCCCGCGCCGAGGCGGACCCAGGCGCTGGAGGTGTAGCTCTGCCCGGAGGCGACGGTCACGCCCTCGGCGGGGCCCTGCCATTCGGCGGTGCGGCCGGTGGAGCGCACCGCCGTCGCGCCCGCGTGCACGGTGGTGGTGTCCGGCTGCACGGTGCTGGGGCTGAAGCCGTACCAGTTGGCGCTGCCCAGCTCCGCGTCCGCGTTGGCCAGCAGGTTCTTGTCGTCGGACGCCTTGCCGTCGGCGACGACGGTGATCGTCTTGCCGGTGTTGGCGGGCATCCGGACGTGCACCTTCTCGGTGGCGCCGTTGGCGGTCACGGTGACGACGTAGTCGCCGAGGAAGCCGCGGGTGGTCCAGCTGCCGGTGCTGTTGGTGGTGCCCTGGGCGTTCGTCCACCACTGGTCGGTCACCAGGTCCTGCCACACCTGGCCGTTGGGCTTGAGGGACCAGTCGGCCCGGTAGAGCGCCACCAGCGGGTTCCAGGCGTTGCGCTCCCAGACGCCGAAGGTGCTGATCGCGGTGACCTTCGGATGGCTGAACAGCATGGTGAGGAAGTCACGGGTGTAGTCGGCCTGCAGCTGCTCGTCGGTGGTGACCATGTCGAACTCGGTGGCCTCCAGCGGCAGGCCGAGCCCGGCGAAGCGGTTCAGCAGGGTGTAGAGGTCCTCCGGCGGGGTGGGCTGCAGCCCGGTGAAGTGGCTCTCCAGGCCGATGCCCTCGATCGGGTAGCCGTTGGCGTACGTCTTGATCCGCTCGGCCAGGTTGTAGAAGTAGTCCTGGTGCCGCTTGTTCCAGCCGTTGTCCTCGATCAGGTCGTAGTCGTTGAGCACCAGCCTGGCCTTGGGGTCGGCCTGCTTGGCCAGCACGAACCAGCGGTTGATCTCGTCCGGGCCCATGATGTCCTGCAGGTTGTGCTCGGAGTACGGCTCGTTGACCACGTCCCAGGTGTCGATCGAGCCGGTGAGCATGCCGGCCTCTTCGGTGATGTGGTTGTCGACGCGGGTCCGCAGGGCGGTCTTGTCGTCGCGCAGGTCGTACACGTCGGGCGGCAGTTGGCCCCAGGAGGGCCACAGCAGGTTGTGGCCGCGGAAGGCCAGGCCCTGTTCGCGCACCCATGTGAGGGTGGGCTTGGTGAGCGTCTCGCGCTCGGTGAGGTTCTCCCAGTGGTTGCGCCACTTCAGGTTGTTGCCGAACGTGACCTGGTTGAAGTTGCCGCCGGTGACGACGGCGCGGTACTTCTGCCCGTCCGTCGTGCTCTGCATCATCGTCGCCGCGTCCACGGCGGTGCCGAAGCCGAACGCGTGCTTCTGCATGTCCGCCGTGACCTGGGCGGCGGGCAGCGGGTTGCCGTCGGCGTCGACCACGTTCACCTTGAGGTCGCCCTTGCGGTACTGGTCGATGCGCTGCGCCGCGGCGGTGCGCCAGGCGGCGTTCGGTTCGCGGCCCGGGTAGGTGACGGCCGGGTAGCCGGCCGGGTCGCCCGCGCCCCAGTTCCGCACCGAAACCCCGGCGACCTGGAAGGTCTGGGCGCCGTAGCCGAGCCAGAACTGCACATGCGCGTCGCCGGGCGCGTAGTCCTCGGCGATCCGGAACGGGAACTCGAACTTCTGCCAGGTGCCGGTGAAGCGGACCGGCGCGTTGGCGGACTTCTTGTACGAACCGCCGTCCCGTTCGAAGAGGAAGGTGGCGTACCCGGCGTCCTGGCCCGCGGCGGGGGTGATGGAGCGGGCCCAGAAGGTGGCGACTGCCGCGTCGTTCGCCTTGACGGCGACGGCGGTCTCGGCGCCGAGCGCGATCTCGTACTCGCCGTCCAGGCCGGCGCTGACCGGACCCGCCGTCGTGGTGATCTGCAGTGCCTGGCTGAAGTTGCTGTTGCCGGACACCGGCACGATCTGCGTCTGCGGGGCGGGGGTGCCCTTCAACTGGTTGAAGGCGGGCAGCGGGTCCGCGGGCATGATCTCGACCGTGTCCGCCGCCTTCGCCTTGGCGGCCGAGGGGGGTGCCGCCTGGAGACCGACAGCGGCGAGGAGCAGGACGGCGAATATCGAAACGGGCTTTCTACGGGGAATTCTGAAATGCCTCATGGACCAGCCCTTTCGGGAATGGTGGGCACGGCGCTCTACTGCTCCGTGCTGCGGCTCCACCAGAATTGAGGCGTTGCGGGGGGAATTCAGGGTCCGGGGTGGGTGGGTGAAATTCAGGCGCCGGCCGGGACGGCTCCCGTGCTGTCCCGGACGATCAGTTCGGTGGGCAGGACGAGGTGGGTCTCCCCTTCCGTGTCGTCGGCGGGTTCGAGGTCGCGCAGCAGCGTGGCGGCCGCGTGGCGGCCCATGTCCGTGAACGGCTGGCGGACGGTGGTGAGGGCAGGCCGTACGTGGGACGAGGCGTCGATGTCGTCGAAGCCGACCACCGAGACGTCCTCGGGCGCGCGCAGGCCGCTCGCCGCGATCTCGTCCAGCACCAGATAGGCCGCCGGGTCGTGGAAGGCGAAGAACGCCGTGGGCCTGCGGTCCGTCGGCAGGGCGAGGAGCTCACGGGTACGGGAGCGCACGAGCTCGGCGTGGAAGCCGGTCTCGGCCTCGAGGCCCGGATCCGGCTCGACGCCCGCCTCCCGCATGGCGTCGCGCAGCCCGCGCAGCCGCTCCTGGACGTACGGGTGGTCGGTGGGACCGAGGATGCTGGCGATCCGGCGGTGCCCCAGCCCGGTCAGATGGCGGCCCGCGGCGAGCCCGCCGGCGTAGTGGTCGGCGCTCACCGAGCTCAGCTCGGTGGCCGGCCCCGACCCGAGGGTGTCGATGAGCACGGTGGGCAGCCCGCCGCGGTTGAGCTCGATCAGCGGCTCCAGCGGCTGCTGGTGGTTGACGACCAGCAGTCCGGCGCACAGGCCCGAGCTGAGGATGCGGTCGACGACCCCGCCGTAGTCCTGCTCGTTGGTGCTGGTGAACAGGACGATCTCGTACTTGGTGCCCTCGACCACCTTGGCCACGCCGTAGTTGATGTTGGCCATGAAGCGCCAGGTCAGGCCGGGGACGATCATGCCGATGAGGCCGGTGTTCCCGCGGGCCAGCGCGGTGGCGGCGAAGCTGGGCACGTAGTTGTGCCGGCGCATCACATCCAGCACCCGGCGGCGGGTCTCCGGATCGACCTTCGGGCTGTTGTTGAGCACCAGCGACACGGTCGACTTGGAGAGCCCGGCGAGGAGGGCTATATCCCGGATGGTCAGCTTCGGCATCGGTGTCCTTTCTGTTGGACTGGTCCAACAGACTTGTCAGGTTGTTTCGTTGGACCAGTCCAACACTGATGCCGGAAGTTATCGTTGGACTGGTCCACCGTCAATGCGTCGCGCAGGAACCCGGTGGATGTGCATAGCCGGCTGGATCCGAACACAAAGGTGCCGCGGCGGATATGCACCCCCGCGGCACCATCCGGGTTCGCGCTGAGAGGGTTACGGCGTCGGATA
>NZ_JBFAXR010000131.1:0-22977 GCF_040680895.1 Streptomyces sp. NPDC051940
ATCGCCTGGCCGGCCCCGAACGCCCAGAACACCGAGGCCGCGCACGGTTCCGCGCTGGGCGCGGAGGAGGTCGCCGCCACCAAGGTGGTGCTGGGTCAGGAGGAAGACCCGCGTGGCGACCCGCTCGATCGTGCCGCGGAGCCCGAACGTGAGTCCCGCCGCGAAGTCCACGACCCGCTTCGCGTCCGCGGGGTCCATGGACGAGAGGTTCACGATGACGGGGACGCCCTCACGGAAGAGTTCGCCGATACCCCGCGCGTCCCGGAAGCCGTCAGGCGTGATCGTGGCGATCCGGTGGCCCTGCTGCTCCGCGGTGTCGGAGACCACCTTGACGCGGGGGTCCGTGACCCAGGCGCCGCCCCGCGCGGGCTGCTGCTGATCCGAAGCCTCCGCGTAGTCGTCGTCGTAGTACCGCTCGTCATCGCTGTCGTCGACGAGTCCGAGCCAAGCACTCGCCCTGCGCACCGATCCCATGGACGCCTCCTCTCTCCGGGGCCGACTTTTCCGTCCGCGCACCTATGGTCATCCATGATGCAGATGATGCGTCAATCGTATTGTTACCTCGCGGGCGATTCGTGACAGACCTGGTGCAAAACATGTGCCGGCAGGTCAGAGTTCTTGCTGATCAAGGCGGCTGACGGTGTGTTGGATACTCTATCCTGGGCCGACCGGGTGAGTGTGGGACGAACGGGTGAAGCCTTTAGAGGCTTTGAACTGTCGGGGGGACTGTGTTCGGGATCATTCGGCCGTGCAGACACCGGCTTTCCAAGGACCTGCACACATCGTGGCTTGCCCATCTGTGCGGGCTCTGTCTGGCGTTGCGCGGTGACCACGGTCAGTTCGCGCGTGTCGCGACGAACTACGACGGGCTGGTCATCAGTGTTCTGACGGAGGCTCAGACCCCGGCGACGGGCCTGCAGCGCCGCTTCGCCGGACCGTGTCCGCTGCGCGGGATGCGTACCGCCTCCGTCGCCAGGGGCGAGGGCGCGCGGCTCGCCGCCGCCGTCTCGCTGGTGCTGGCCTCGGCCAAGGTCCGCGACCATGTCGCCGACCGCGACGGCCTGCTGGCCCGCCCGCGCGTCGCCGCCCTCGCCGGCCGCGTCGCCCAGTCGTGGGACCGCGGCGGGGCCCGTACGGGCGGTGAACTCGGCTTCGACACGGCCGTGCTGGTCGACGCGGTGGCCCGGCAGCCGGAGCTGGAGCGGCTCGCGGGACTCGGTACGCCGCTGCTGGCCGTCACCGAGCCCACCGAGACCGCGACCGCGGCCGCGTTCGCGCACACCGCCGTGCTCGCCGGGCGGCCCGGCAACGTCGCGCCGCTCGGCGAGGCCGGGCGCCTCTTCGGCCGGCTCGCCCATCTCCTGGACGCCGTCGAGGACCTGGGCGCCGACGCCGCCGCCGGCGCGTGGAACCCGGTCGCCGTCACCGGCGCCGATCTGGCCGAGGTGCGCCGGCTGTGCGACGACGCCGTGCACGGGGTGCGCCTCGCGCTGCGCGAGGTGGAGTTCGAGGACGCGAAGCTCGCGCACCGGCTGCTGGTGCACGAACTCCCGCACTCCGTGGAGCGGGTGTTCGGGCCGGCCTGCGGGCATGTGACGGCGAGCGGTCCGTACGGGCCCGGGCCGGGCGGCAATCCGTACGCGCCCCCGGGCGACAACCCGTACGGCAACCCGCCCGGCGGTCCGGGGATGCCGCCTCCGCCGGGGCCGCCGCGTGGGCGGGGCGCGCTGATGGGGTGTCTGGCCTTCGCGGGGCTGCTGTGCACGTGCCAGGTGTGCTGCGCGGGAGAGTTCGCGGACCCGTGGACGGGGCAGCGGCGCGAGGGCGCCTGCCACAAGTGCGACTGCAACTGCAGCGGGTGCGGTGACTGCTGCAGCTGCGGCGACGGGTGTGACTGCTGCTGCGACGGGTGCGACTGCAGCTGCTGACGGGGCTGGAACTCCAGGCGCCGCGGAGACGCGCCCGCACGCGCCCCGATGCACTCCACCTGCGGGGCTTGTGGAACGCTTGGGCGTCATGAGCGCAGATGAGCGGGCCGCAGACGCCCCGGGGCAGTGGACGGCGTGGCACGAGGACCGGCTGCGGCGGGTCACCGCCCCCTACGGACCGCTGTCCGTCACCGGCACCCTGTGGCTGGACGACGCCGTCGACGGGCGGCTGGACGACGTACCGGGGCGGTGGCGCGTCGACGGTGACGCCCTCGTCGTACAGGCCGAGGCGGGTGACGGACTGACCCTGGACGGGGAGCCGTTCGCCGGTGAGGTGCGGCTCGCGGTGCACGAGGGCGGGCCCGGTGCGTCGCGGCTCGCGCACCGGCGGTGCCGGCTGGTGCCCATGCGGCGGGAGGGGTTGTGGGCCGTTCGGGTCTTCGATCCGGAGGCCAAGGCCCGTACGGCCTTCGACGGGATCGACGTCTTCGACCACGACGCCCGTTACACGCTGCCGGCCGTCTTCCGCCCGTACGACGCCGAGCAGCACGTCCAGGTGCCCAACGCCGACGGCGTGGCGCGGGGGATCGGGCTCGCGGGCGAGCTGGTCTTCACCCTCGACGGGCAGGAGCGGACGCTGAAGGCGGGGGTGGAGGACGGCGGCGGGCTGTTCGTCGTCTTCGCCGACGCCACCAGCGGCCGTACCAGCTACCGCTTCCGCTTCCAGCGCACCGCGGCGCCGGCCGCCGACGGCTCGGTCACGGTGGACTTCAACCGGGCCCAGCTTCCGCCGTGCGCTTTCACGTCGCACTTCCTGTGCCCCTTCCCGCCGCCGGGGAACCGCCTCGACGTGGCGGTCCCGGCGGGGGAGAGGGACGTCGCCTCCGCCTGAGCGCGTCTGATCCGGGCCGGCCCGCGCGACACCTCCGCGCGGGCCGGACGGCGTTGTGATCGCCGTGTGTTGCCACTGCGTGAACCCGTGTCAAGCGGTCTTGTGGGCTGGGTGGCGGGCGACCATACTCCCCTCCAGTGCTTGTCAGGGGCATGGCCTATCCGGGCCGTACCTCTGTCCTGCTGATGCCTGAGGAGGCCGAGTTGAGGCTCAAGCGCATGGCCATCGCCACCGCGATCACATCCGCGCTGCTCACCGCAGGGACAGTCGGGCTGCCCGCCGCGCAGGCGGCCCCGCACACCGCATTCAAGGCCGCCGACGCCGCAGCGGCCGTCGACGCCGCGAACATCGGCGGAACGGCCTGGGGCAAGGACGCGAAGGGCGGGTTGAGGGTGACCGTGGACTCCACGGTCTCCGCCGCCGAACTGGCCAAGCTGAAGAACGCGACCGCGAAGTTCGGCAGCGGCGTGACCATCGAGCGCGCGACGGGCGTGTTCAAACCGCTGCTCTCGTCCGGCGACGCCATCTACGGCGGCGGCTACCGCTGTTCCCTCGGCTTCAACGTCGTCAAGGGCGGCACCTACTACTTCCTGACCGCCGGCCACTGCGGCGACGTGGCCAACACCTGGTACACCAACTCCAGCCAGACCACGCTGATCGGTCCCACCACCGGGTCCAGCTTCCCGGGCAACGACTACGCGCTGGTCCGCTACGACAACACGTCGCTCAGCCACCCCGGCGGCTTCACGGTGGCCGACCCGTTCGTCGGCGAGTCCGTCACCCGCCGCGGCTCGACCACCGGGACCAAGACCGGCCAGGTCACTGCGCTGAACGTCACGGTGCACTACTCGGGCGGCGGCACCGTCCGCGGCATGATCCAGACCACCGTCTGCGCCGAGCCCGGTGACTCCGGCGGCGCGCTGTACGACGGCACCAAGGCGCTGGGCATCACCTCCGGCGGCAGTGGCAACTGCAGCGTCGGCGGTACGACGTTCTACCAGCCGGTGCGCGAGGCGGCGGACAAGTACGGGGTTACCGTCTACTGAGTCCGAGGCGGCGGTCGCCGGGACGTCCCGGTGGCCGCCGCATGCGCGGTCCGGGCGGGCAGGGTGCCGCGGGCCGCGCCGCGGCATGCCCGCAAACCGCCGTAACAGGGGCGTGAACTGCCGTGATGTGTCGGACGGTTGGCTTCCGCAAAGGTGTTGTGCGCCCTTGCGTTCCGCTTCCGGATCCGCCACGCTCGGGGCAGCGCTTGTCAGGGGCACGACTGTCAGTCGTTCACGAGACGCCTGTGTCTACGCGCGGAGACCAAGGGTCGGGAGACCCGGCCGCAGGCCCGGCCGGCGAGTCCCGGCCGCTCCGCGCCGCCCGTGGCTGCGCCTCACGGACCCGCACACCAGGCGGGTCCCCAACGAGTCGACTCGGAGGACTGAGTGAGGATCAAGCGCACCACCCCCCACGGCACGACGAAGGGCCACGCCAAGTGGCTCGCGGTCGCCTCAGCCGCCGTACTGGCGGCTGTGGCCTTCACGCCCACCGCCGGCGCGCAGGCCCCCGCTCAGGCCCGGGCGAGCGCCGCCACCCTGGCCAAGGCGGACACCGCCCTGCGTACCGCGGGCGTCGCGGGCTCGGCCTGGACCGTGGACGCGGCGACCGGCACCCTGGTCGTCGCCGTCGACAGCACGGTGACCGAGGCCGGCAAGGCGAAGATCAGGGAGCGGGCAGGCACGGACGCGGTGCGGTTCGAGCGGCTGCCCGGCAAGCTCAGCCGGCTCATCAACGGCGGCCAGGCCATCTACAACGCCGGCGGGCGCTGCTCGCTCGGCTTCAACGTCCGCACCAGCGGCGGCGTGTACTACCTGCTGACCGCCGGCCACTGCACGGAACTCGGCGGCAACTGGTACACCAACTCCTCGCGGACCACGCTGATCGGCCCCACGTCCGGGTCCAGCTTCCCCGGCAACGACTACGGCATCGTCCGCTACAGCAACACGGCGCTGACCCACCCCGGCACCGTGAACCTGTACAACGGCACCAACCAGGACATCACCAGCGCCGGCAGCGCCTTCGTCGGCCAGTCCGTCAAGCGCAGCGGCTCGACGACCGGCGTCCACAGCGGGTCGGTGACCGGACTGAACTACACCGTCGACTACGGCGGCGGTGACATCGTCTCCGGTCTGATCCGCACCAACGTGTGCGCCGAGCCCGGCGACTCCGGCGGTTCGATGTTCGCCGGTACGACGGCCCTCGGCCTCACCTCGGGCGGCAGCGGAAACTGCTCCTCCGGCGGTACGACGTTCTTCCAGCCGGTGACCGAGGCGCTCTCCGCGTACGGGGTGAGCGTGTACTGACCGTGACGGCGCCGCGCGCGCTGTGCACGGCGGGCCCCCGTCCGGGATGCCGGACGGGGGCCCGGTATCGGGCCCGGACGGGCCGTACGGGCTCTGTCCCAGACGTCTGCGGCGGGGTTACCGTGGACGTATAGGAGACGTCCTGCGCACGCCAGGGGGCGAAGATGCTCGAGGCGCTGGTGGCCGGTGGAGTGGCGTTGGTCTCTGTCGGCGCCGTCTATGCGATGGCTGCGGCCCGTGTGGTCAAGCAGTACGAACGCGGTGTGATCTTCCGCCTCGGGCGGCTCAGGACCCAGGTGAAGGAACCGGGCTTCACCATGATCGTCCCGCTGGTCGACCGGATGCGCAAGGTCAACCTGCAGATCGTGACGCTGCCCATCCCGGCCCAGGAGGGCATCACCCGGGACAACGTGACGGTCCGGGTGGACGCGGTCGTGTACTTCAAGGTCGTCAACCCCTCGGACGCGATCGTCCGGGTCGAGGACTACCGCTTCGCCGTCTCGCAGATGGCGCAGACGTCGCTGCGCTCCATCATCGGCAAGAGCGAACTGGACGACCTCCTGTCCAACCGCGAGAAGCTCAACCAGGGCCTGGAGCTGATGATCGACAGCCCGGCCGTGGAATGGGGCGTCACCATCGACCGCGTCGAGATCAAGGACGTGTCGCTGCCCGAGACGATGAAACGCTCCATGGCCCGCCAGGCCGAGGCCGACCGCGAGCGGCGCGCCCGTGTCATCAACGCGGACGCGGAGTTGCAGGCGTCGAAGAAGCTGGCGCAGGCCGCGCAGCAGATGTCCGACCAGCCGTCCGCGCTGCAACTGCGGCTCCTGCAGACGGTGATGGCGGTCGCCGCGGAGAAGAACTCCACGCTGGTGCTGCCGATCCCGGTCGAACTCCTCCGCTTCCTGGAACGGGCACCCGGCGCGGCCCCGCCCCCTCCGCCCACCCCGCCCAACGGCGCCCTCGAGGTGGAGGAGACGGCGATCCCGGCGAACCCCCTGCGCCCGGCGGAACCGCTGCCGGAGCTCGAGGGGATGGTGCCGGAGCTGCTGCCGGAGGGGGACGAGCCGTCCACGCCGGACCTGGAGCCCGCGCCGGAGGAGAAGCAGGAGGAGAAGCCGGAGGACTGAGGGCGGCGCGTACGGCGTCGCCGCCCCGCCACGGATGTTCCGGTACGTTCCGTGGTTCCCGGTGCCGTGGGCTCAGCGGGCGGGCGCGGGCGGGAGGTCGCGGCCCAGGCGGGCGAGGGGGGACGCGGCCATCAGCAGGGGGGACAGCATCATCGTGGAGGCCGTCAGCAGCAGGCACGTCGTCGTGCCCCACATGTCCGTCAGCCGGCCGCCGAGCAGGGAGCCGAGGGGGGCCGTGCCCATGCCGGCGAACGTGATCGTCGCGGCCACGCGGCCCTGTATCCCCGCCGGGACGAGGTGCTGGCGGACGGCCGTGACCGTGACGTTGACGAGCTGGCTGAAGACGCCGAACACGAAGTTCACGGCCATCAGCGCGGCGACCGCCCGCGCCGGCGGGCCGTGCACTGCGGGTACGCAGAGCATCGAGGCGTTGCCCAGCGCGGCGGCGGTGACGAGGACGCGCCCGTAACCGAGCCGGGCCGGCAGCCGGGCGGCCAGCAGCGAGCCCACCAGTGCGCCCGGGCCCGTCGCCGCCAGCGCCAGGCCGATGGCGGTCGCCGGCAGGTGCAGCTCCCGGGGCAGGTGGATCAGGTAGACCGTCATCAGGGCCGCGAAGGAGAACTGGAAGGCGGCCGAGGCGAGCCCCACGGTGCGCAGCGCGGGGTTCCCGGCGACATGGGCTAGCCCCTCGTGGATCTGCCGCCAGGTCCGCGCGGGCATCCCGCGCTCCGGGAGGACCTCGCGACGGTGTATCCGGCGGACCGACACGAAGGACAGCGCGAAGAACACCGCGCCCGACGCCGCGGCGGCCGGCGCCGACAGCAGCGACACCAGCGCGCCGCCGAGCGCGGGCCCGCCCACCTGGGCCGCGGACCGGCTGCCCTCGAGCGCGCTCGTCCCCCGCACCCACTGGTCGCGCTCCACCAGCCGTACGACGGAGGCCTGGTACGCCACGTCGAAGAAGACGGACAGGGCGCCGACCGCGAACGCCGCGGCGGCCAGCGCCGGCAGGCCGAGCAGCCCGAGGAGGCCCGCCGCGGCGACCGCGCCCAGCACCAGGGTCCGTCCCAGGTCCGACAGCACCATGACCGTACGGGCCCGCCAGCGGTCCACCCAGGCTCCGACGAGGAGGGGGAGCAGGAGCAGGGGCGCCTGCCCCACCGCGCGCAGGGCGCCCAACTGGGCCGCGTCGGCGTGGAGTACGAGGACGGCGACCAGCGGGAGGACCACCAGCGTCGCGTGCTCGCCGAGCTGGGAGGCGGTCTGGCCGACCCAGAGCCGGCGGAAGTCGGCGTCCCGCCACAGGCCGCGCGGCGCGGACGCGGCGGAGGCGCATGCGTGGGAACCGGATGTGTCTGAGGAGGAGGGAACGTACGGCACGGGGACCCCTGGGTGTCGCCTGGGACGAGGCCCGCCCCTCGTGGCACGCCGGCGGACGCGCCGACGGTTCGGGGCGGTTGGGAAGGGCTCGCTGTGCCGCATGACGAAGGCAGCACGCGATGACGGGCCGGTGACGGCCTACGGCGTCAGCGCGTGCTCGGGCGACCGGGCATGTCTCGACTCCTCGGAGGGATCATTCGCTGCCCGCACGATAATCCGGCGGCGCCGTGCGGTGAAAGCCGTTTTCCCGCGGCCCTCACCCCAGGAAGCCGTTTTCCCGGGCCCCTCACCCCAGGAAGTCGAACCGCGTGCCCGTCCCCAGTTCCACCGCCCGGCGGTACGCCGGCCACGCGAGGGCGAGGTCCTGCCAGGGGAGGCCCACCGGGGCGTAGACGGTGGCGGTGTCGTCGCGCGGGGCGGTGGCCGCCTCGCCCCGCAGGACCTCCGCCATCGTCGCCGCGGCCGCCTGAGGGCCGAGGCCCGTGTTGCCCAGCGCCCCGGCCCGCGCGGCGAGTTCGCGGTCGTCGACCACCACGTACGACGAGCGCAGCAGGTCCGCCGACAGCTCCGCCTTGCCGGGCTCGTCCGCGCCCAGCGACGTCACGTGGCAGCCCGGCCGTACGTCGCCCGCGTCGAGCAGCGGCTCGCGGGCCCAGGTCGCGGTGACGGTGATGTCCGCCGTACGGGCCGCCTCGCGGGCGTCGCCCGACGTGGAGGAGGCGATGCCGCGGGCACGGCCGACCCGGTCGGCGAACGACTCCGCCCGGGCCCGATCCAGGTCCACCACCGTCAGCCGCCGCACCGGCCGCAGCGCGGTGAGCCCGCGCAGCACCAGCTCCGCCTGCGCGCCCGCGCCGACCACGGTCACCGAGTCCGCCCCGGGCCGCGCCAGCGCGTGCGTGCCGAGCGCCGCCGCGAGCCCGGTGCGCCAGGCCGTCACCGTCGCCGAGTCGAGCAGCGCGAGCAGTTCGCCGGTGGCGAGATCGTGCAGGCACACCACCCCGCGCAGCGCCGGATCGGCGCCCGGGAACTTCGCGTTGACCTTCACCGTGTACGCCGGGATGCCGGGCACCAGCCCCGGGATCAGGGCAGTGGCCGTACCCGGGCCGGGGAGGCCGGTGCGTACGCGCTGCGGGGCGATCGCGCCGTCGGCGGCGCCGAACCCCGACCGCAGGGCGGCCAGTGCGGCCTCGGTCTCCAGCACCCGCTCCAGGCCGGAACGGGACAGCAGCAGCGTCATGGGGGCGGCTCCCGGCGTGCTCGTTGATCAGGCATCGACCGGCCCAGGGTCGCACGGACGCGGACCGAGCCCCGTCCCTGGACGGCGGTGACCGCTCCCCTCACCGCCCGTCGAGCGGTCCGAAGACCGCCAGCGCCTCCTCGGCCGAGTTGCGGGCGTGGACGTACTCGTCGGCCCACGCGGCGGCGTCCGGGAAGCCGGACTCCGCGGCGATACGGGCGCACGCCGCGGCGTAGTCGTACGGCGTGCGCCGCAGCGACACGCCCTGCGCCGTGAGCAGCGCCCAGTGCGCGCCGGGGCGGCCGTACGGCATGCCCACGCTGCCCGGGTTGACGACGAGACGGCCGTGCGTGAGGCGGACGTACGGCATGTGCGTGTGGCCGCAGACCACCGTCTCCACCTCCGGCGGGAGGCCGGCGAGGACGTCCGCCCAGCGCTGCGGGCGGGAGTCGACGAGGACCATCTCCTCGTCGTCGCGGGGCGTGGCGTGGCAGAAGAGGGTGCTGCCGACGGTCGCGGTGGGCGGGAGCCCGGCCAGCAGCGCCACCTGGTCGTCGCGCAGCCGGCCGGCGGCCCACGTCGTGACCGCGTCGGAGGTCTCCTTCCCGCCGCGGGACTCGACCAGTTCCCGCTCGCCGTTGCCCGCGATCCACAGCGCCCGCTCGCCGAGGGCGGTGAGCGCGTCGAGCGTCTGCACGGGCAGCGGCCCGGAGGCGATGTCGCCGGTGAGCGCGATCACATCGGCGGAACGGACGTCCGGTTCGGCGAGCACCGCCTCCAGGGCGGGCAGCACGGCGTGGATGTCGGAGAGGACGGCGATCGTGGGTGCGGTCATGGGGCCAGCCTGGTCCTTCGCCGGTGCGGTCGGGAAGCGGCTTAGCGGTGGGCAGAGTCGGGAAGCGGCTTAGCGGTGGGCAGAGTCGGGAAGCGCCTAGCGGTGGGCAGAGTCGGGAAGCGCCTAGCGGTGGGCAGAGTCGGGCGGCGCTACGGCGGGTAGGGCTCGGGGCTCTGTGGCAGCGACCCCGTGCGCCCCCGGCGTGTAGCCGAAGTTGCGGCGGAAGACGTCGATGAACGCGCTGGCGGAGGCCCAGCCGCAGCGGTGCGCGACGGCCGTCACCGGTACGTCGTCGGCGAGCATCCGCAGCGCGTGGTACAGCCGCAGCTGGGTGCGCCACTGCGGGAACGTCATGCCGAACTCGCCGCGGAAGAGCCGGCTGAGGGTGCGTTCGCCCACGCCCGCCGCGGCCGCGAGGGCGGACAGCGGCCGGCTGTCGGCGGGGTCGTCGTGCAGCAGGGCGCACACGGCCGCCAGCCGGGGGTCGGTGGGCGCGGGCAGCTGGACCGGCTGCTGCGGCGAGGCGCGCAGCTGGTCGAGGAGGACGGCGCGCATCCGGCGGCGCTGCGGCGTCTCCTGCCGCTCGCCGCCCGTGTACGCCAGGATCAGCTCACGCAGCAGCGGGCTGACGGAGAGCACCGCCGGGCCGTCCAGCCCCAGGGGGTTCGTCCGCGCGGGCAGGCCCAGCAGGTGCAGCCGCAGCCGCCCGTACGCGCGATGGGCGTGCACGCAGCCCGCCGGCACCCAGATCGCGCGGGTGCCGGGCGCGAACCAGGTGCCCGCGTCCGTGGTCACGGCGAGTACACCAGAGCCCGCGTAGACGATCTGGTGGTCGTCGTGCCGGTGCGCGTCGATCCGGTCGCCGGGCGCCAGCAGCTGGGTCCGGGTGGGGGCCTCGGGGGTATGGCGGATTTCCGGCACAAGTTGGCATCTTATCGGAAGCGCGCCAGGCGGCCGCGGGGCGACGATGCCGGTGTGCCTCCCGCGAACTCCCGTATTCCGCTGCTGTCCATGAGCCACGCCTGTGTCGACGTCTACCAGGGTGCCGTCGCCGCCCTGGTGCCGTACTTCGTCGCCGAGCGCTCCTACGGCTACGCCGCCGCCTCCGGGCTGGTGCTCGCCGCCTCGCTGCTGTCGTCGGTGGTGCAGCCGCTCTTCGGCCTGCTCACCGACCGGCGGCGGATGCCCTGGCTGCTGCCCCTCTCCGCGCTGGCGGCGGGCGCGGGGGTGGGGCTCGCGGGGGTCTTCGGGCCGTACGCCGTGACGCTGGCGGTCGTCGCGCTGTCCGGCGCCGGGGTCGCCGCCTACCACCCGGAGGCGGCGCGCGTGGCGCGGGCGGCGGCGGGCGGGAGCCATACGGCGATGGGGTGGTTCTCGCTCGGCGGCAACCTCGGCTTCGCGGCGGCCCCGCTGCTGGTCGCGGGTGTGCTGGCCGTCGGCGGGTTGGCGGCGTCACCGCTGCTGGCCGTGCCGGCGGCGCTCGGGGCGGTGCTGTGTGCGGTGGTGGTGCGCCGGACGCCCGTGGAAACGGCGTCCGTTCGCGGCGGGGAGCGGAGTGCGGTCGCGGCGGACGACTGGCGGTCGTTTGCACGGCTGTCGGGGGCGATCGTCTGCCGCTCCGTCGTCTTCGTCGGCCTCAGCGCGTTCGTCGCGCTGTACGCGCGCGAGCGGACGGGCGGCGGTCAAGGGGCGGGTACGGCAGCGCTGTTCGTGCTCTACGCCGGCGGGGCGGTGGGCACGGTGGCGGGCGGCCGGCTCGCCGCGCGCTTCGGGCGGACGGCGGTGGTGCGGTGGTCGTACGCGCTGACGGTGCCCGCCGTGGCAGGCGTCGTCCTCGTGCCCGGTCCGGCGCTGTACGTCTTCGTCGCGCTGACGTCGGCGGGTCTGTACGTGCCGTTCTCCCTGCACATCACCCTCGGCCAGGACTACCTCCCCGGGCGCCCCGGCACCGCGAGCGGTGTCACGCTGGGCCTGGCCGTGAGCGTCGGCGGACTCGCCGGGCCCCTGATCGGGGCGGCGGCCGACGCGTGGTCCCTGCAGGCGGCGCTCGCCCCGCTGATCGCACTGCCCGCGGCCGGCTGGCTGCTGCTGCGCACGCTCCACGAGCCGGCTGCTGCGACGGCGCCGCGGGCCGGGCGGCCCGGGAAGTTCCGGAACGCCCGGGATCTTGACGTAACCCGTCGGCTGCGGAACAACTCCCGTACGAGTCACTCGCCTTGACGAGACGGAGGCGCACGGTGAACGTTCGCTCAAGCCCGCGCAACGGTGTGCGGCGGCGCCGGACACGCGTCGCGGTCGCCCTCCTCGCCCTGAGTGCCGGGCTGCTGGTCCTGCCACCCGAATCGCGGCAGGCGCACGCGGCGCCCGGCTGCGTGTCCACCGCCGACTGCCTGGGCAAGATGACGCTCGCCGAGAAGGCGGGCCAGATGACCCAGGTGGCCAACACCTACCTCTCGAACAAGAACGACCTCGCCGCCTACGCCATCGGCTCCGTCCTCAGCGGCGGCGGGGGCGGCCCGAACGGCGAGGGCGGCACCGCGGCGCAGTGGGCCGACATGGTCGACGACCTGCAGGGCCACGCGCTGCAGAGCCGGCTCGGCATCCCGCTGCTGTACGGCGTGGACGCCGTACACGGCCACAACAACGTGCAGGGCGCGACCCTCTTCCCGCACCACATCGGGCTCGGCGCCACGCGCGACGCCGACCTCGTGCAGCGCGTCGAGGACATCACGCGCCAGGAGGTCCTCGGCACCGGCATCCGCTGGACGTTCGCGCCGTGCGTCTGCGTGCCGCGCGACGACCGGTGGGGGCGGACGTACGAGGGCTACAGCGAGGACCCCTCGATCGCCGGCGCCCTCGGCGCCGCCGCGGTCCGCGGCTTCCAGGGGACCGCCGTCGGGCCGTCCTCCGTGCTCGCCACCGCCAAGCACTACGTGGCCGACGGCGGTACGGCGTACGGCACCGGGGACAGCGGCTATCTGATCGACCAGGGCGACGCCCGGATCAGCGAGGCGGAGCTGCGCTCCGTGCACCTGCCGCCGTACCGCGACGCGATCGCGGCGGGCGCGGGATCGGTCATGGTGTCGTACAGCAGCTGGAACGGGCAGAAGCTGCACGGCTCGCGCTATCTGATCACCGATGTGCTGAAGGGCGAACTCGGCTTCCGGGGCTTCGTGGTGAGCGACTGGGGCGGGGTGAAGCAGCTGCCCGGGGCGTCGTACGCGGACAAGGTGGCCGACGCCGTCAACGCCGGGCTGGACATGATCATGGTGCCGGACGACTACGCCGGCACGATCAACGCGATCGTGTCCGGCGTCAACACCGGCCGTATCCCGCAGTCCCGGGTCGACGACGCCGTCAGCCGCATCCTGGACGCGAAGTTCGCGCTCGACCTCTTCGGCCACCCCTACGCCGACCGCTCGTACACCCCTGCCGTCGGCTCCGCCGCGCATCGCGAGGTCGCGCGGGAGGCGGTGCGCGAGTCGCTGGTGCTGCTGAAGAACGACGGGGGTGCGCTGCCGCTGGCGAAGACCGGTTCGTACAAGATCGTCGTCGGCGGGAAGTCGGCGGACAACCTCGGGAACCAGACCGGCGGCTGGTCGGTCAGCTGGCAGGGCGCGTCCGGTACGCACACCACGGGCACGACGTTCTGGCAGGCGCTGCAGCAGGAGACCGCGGGGACGGGCATCACGCTGCAGAACGTCGGTACGCGCACCAAGGGCCGCTACAGCGGCGACGTCGGCATCTGGGTGGGCGGCGAGACGCCGTACGCCGAGGGCCGGGGGGACTCCGCCACGCTCGCCTTCGGCAACGACAACGCGGCCCAGCTGGGCGACCTCTGCGCCCGGGTGACGACGTGCGTCGCGGTGCTCTACTCGGGCCGCCCCCTGGTGCTCACCGACCAGCTGCCGAAGGCCGCCGCGTTCGTGGCGGCGTGGCTCCCGGGCACGGAGGCCCGCGGCATCACGGACGCGCTGTTCGGCTCGGGCTTCACGGGGAGGCTACCGGTGAGCTGGCCGCGCGCGGTGGCGGACGAGCCGGTCAACAGCGGGGACGGGAAGGTGCCGTTGTTCGGGCCGGGGTACGGGATCACGCCGTACTGAGCGGCCCATGGGGCCCTGCCCCGCTGTGGCATGGCGGGGCCGGGCCTCGCGGCGGGTGGTGCGGCGCTGCTAGGGTGCTAATGGCTAGAGCGTTTCTATGCATTAGGGAGTTCCGGCGTATGGTTCTGCTTGCCCAGATCAGTGACCTGCACCTCAACGGCGGCGAGCGCGCGCACGGGCGCGTCACGCGGGTGATGGACCACCTGCGCGCCCTGCCCCGGCAGCCCGACGCCCTCCTCGTCACCGGTGACATCGCCGACCACGGCGCCGAGGCGGAGTACGAGGAGGCCGCGGAGCTCTTCGCGGCGCCCTTCCCCGTGCTGACCTGCCCCGGCAACCACGACCACCGGGCGGCGTACCGCAAGGTGCTGCTGGGGGAGCCGCCCTCGGACGAGCCCGTCAACCGGCTGCACGAGATCGCCGGCATCGCGGTCCTGACGGTCGACTCGACCATCCCCGGGCGCAACGAGGGCGTGCTCGCCCCCGCGACGCTCGACTGGATGCGGGACGCCCTGCGCGGCCTCGGCGGCGAGGTGCCGGTGCTGGTCGCCTTCCACCAGCCGCCCGTCGCCATCCACCACCCCGTCGCCGACACGATGGGCCTGCAGCAGCCGGAGGACCTCGCCGCGGTGATGGCCGCGCACCCCGAGATCGCCGCCGTCCTCACCGGTCACGTCCACAGCCCGGGTGCCTCGGTCTTCGCCGGGCGGCCGGTGGTCACCGGCCCGGCGGTCGACAGCACCATCCGGCTGGGGTGGGAGGACCAGGACGTCTGGACCGACTACGACGCCCCGCCCGGCGTCGCCTTCCACGCGCTGGGCGAGGACCGGCGGCTGATGACGCACTTCCGCGTGGTGTACGGGGGGTGAGGGGCGGCCGGGCCCCGGGCTTCCTCAGCCCGTGGGTGCCCCCGGTGGGGTGATGAGGCAGGGTGGTCGCCATGTCGGAGTCCGTGCTGCCCGGGGGGAGCGTCAACCGGGTGCTGCGCGTCGGCGACACCGTGCGCCGTACGCCGCAGGACCGCGCCGGTTTCGTACACGAACTGCTGCGCCTGCTGGAACGGCGCGGATTCCGTGCGGCCCCGCGCTTCCTCGGCGTGGACGCCGAGGGGCGGGAGATCCTGTCGTACGTCGAGGGGCGCGCGCAGTGGGAGCCGCGCCCGGCGCTGTCCGACGACAGCGTGGCGCGGGTGGCGGAGCTGGTGCGCGGGTTCCACGACCTGACGGCGGGCAGCGCGCTCGCCGGCGGCAGCCCCGTCGTCTGCCACAACGACCTCGCCCCGAGGAACACCGTCTACGACGCGGACGGCGTCCCGGTGGCCCTCATCGACTGGGACCTCGCCGCGCCCGGCGAACGCCTCCACGACGTCGCCCACGTCTGCTGGCAGTACCTGGGGCTCGGGCCCGCCCTGGCGGACGCGGATGCGGCGGGGCGCCGGATGCGGCTGGTGGCCGACGCGTACGGGATGGCGCCCGGCGTGCGCGGGGCGCTGTACGGCGCCGTCCTGTGGTGGCAGGACCGCTGCCGGCGCGGGATCGCCGCGGGTGCGGAGGCGGGGGACCCCGCCATGGTCCGGCTGCGGGCGGCGGGGGCGGTGGGCGAGGTGGCGGCCGCGCACGACTGGACCGTGGCGCACCGGGCGGAGCTGACGGCGGCGCTGTGAGCCGTGTCGCGGATTGGCCCGGCGGATGCGGGATGACCGGGCGGGCGATCGTTGTTGCACACAGTGGTTACTCTCACGAGCAATGACGATCGATTCTGGAGACCTACTGATGACGGCTGACGCCGGAACCGCCAAGCCCACGGTCGACTTCTACTTCGACCCGGTCTGTCCCTTCGCCTGGATCACCTCCCGCTGGATCCTCGAGGTCGAGAAGCAGCGCGACATCGACCTCCGCTTCCGGGTGATGAGCCTGTCCGTGCTCAACGAGGGCCGGGACCTGCCCGACGAGTACCGCAAGCTGCTGGACAACGCCTGGGGCCCGGTCCGCGTGGCCATCGCCGCGGCGCAGGCGCACGGCGAGGAGGTGCTGCGCGACCTCTACACCGCGCTCGGCACCCGGATCCACAACCAGCGCAACAAGGACCTGCCGGTCGTCATCAAGGAGGCCCTCGCGGAGGTCGGCCTGCCCGCGGAGCTCGCGGAGGCCGCCGACACCGACGCGTACGACGACGCGCTGCGCAAGAGCCACCACGAGGGCATGGACCCGGTCGGCGAGGACGTGGGCACGCCCACCATCCACATCGACGGCGTCGCCTTCTTCGGCCCCGTCCTCACCGCGATCCCGCGCGGCGAGGACGCGCTCAAGCTCTTCGACGGCGCGTACGCGCTGGCCAGCTACCCGAAGTTCTTCGAACTGAAGCGCACACGCACGGGCGACCTCAGCTTCGACTGACGCCTCAGGCCGGCGTCCCCATCACGGAAGGGGGCGCCGGCCCTCAGGCGCCGAGCAGACCCAGCACCCGCTCCGCCTGCCGCTCGGCGCTTCCCGGCGGATTGAACGGCGTGGCCCCGCCGCCGGGGAGCAGCCCGGTGAGCCAGATCAGCGCACAGGCCCGGCGCAGCTCGCGCAACCGGGCGGCCTCCGCCGGGCCGAGGTCGAACCGGGCGAGGAAGCGGCGGGCGTCGAACTCCGTGTCGACCCAGGTGGAGATGCATGCGGCCCTCGGAGCCCAGGCGTGCGCCCGCCGCCCACCGGGCGCCCTCGCGGTACGCCTCGGCGACGCGGGGCGGGAGGCCCGCCGGGGGCGGAGGCGCGGACCAGGTGCGGGCCCGGCGCAGGGCCTCCTCCGCGTCCCAGGCCGCCGGCGCGAGGTCCGCCAGAACGGCGGCGGGCACCGCCTCGTGCAGGGTGCCGACGGCCCCCGCGAGCGCCGCGCACTCGGCGGCCCCGACGCGCCCGCCCCGCAGCGGCCGCCCCGGCACCCGGGTCATCACCACCTCGGCGCCCTCCCGGCGCACCGGCTCCGGCGCGAGCCCGGGGGCGTGGACGGCGAGCAGGGAGAGCGCGCGCCATTCACGGTCGGGTTCGCCGCGGTCGCGGGAGACGAAGCGTTTGACCACGACGCCGTCCCGGACGTCCACGTCGTGCGTGCTGTGGTGCGTCGCCGTCGTGGAGGGAAGCCTAGGACGGATCACGCCGCCTCCGTCACCTCCGGTTGCGGGGGGCGGTTCAGCTCTCGCCACTGGGGGCGCAGGCCCGAGACGGCCACCGTCGTCACGTACAGCGCCGCCACCGTCAGCAGCATCGGGACCAGGCCCAGCGTTCCCGCCCCCGCGCCGCCCAGCAGGACGCCCAGGGGGATGCCGGCGAAGGACAGGGCGCTGCCCAGGGCCTGTGCGCGGCCGAGGAGCGGGGCGGGGATGCGCTCGAAGACGATCGCGCCGATCACCGGGTTGACGAAGCCGATGGCGAAGCCGCCCGCGGCGATGACCGCCAGCAGGACGCCGATCGGCGGATCGAGGGCGAGGACCAGCATCTTCGGCGGGGTCGCCAGCAGGAAGCCCGCGAAGAACACCGTGCGCCGCGGCAGCCGGTGCGCGGTCGCCGCGGCCACCAGGCTGCCCGCCACGGCCGCGGCGCTCCACACGCCGGCGACCACTCCCAGCACGGCCGCGCCGCGGCCCGACTCCCGCGCCCAGACCGGCATCAGCACGCCCGAGGCCGCGTCGAGGAGGTTGGTGGCCGCCAGCATGACGAGCATCGTCAGCAGCAGCCGGTCGGTCCGCAGCAGGGCGGGCGCCTCGCGCAGTTGGCGCAGATAGCCCTCCTCCCGGCCGGGAGGCGCCGGCGGCGGTCCGCCCATCCCGCGGGGCAGCGACAGCGCGACGATCAGCGAACCGAGCAGGAACGCCGCCGCGTTCACCGCCAGCGCGGTCATCGCGCCCAGGGACACCACGAGCGCCCCGCCCGCCAGCGGACCGGCCATGCCCGACAGTCGCTCCACCGCGCCGAGCAGCCCCGTCGCCCGCTCCAGCGGCACCCGGCAGAGCCGGGCCGCCTCCGGCACCATGACCTCCTTCGCCGTGTCGCCCGGCCCGCGCGCCGCCCCGACGACGACGAGGAGGGCGAGGAGCACGCCGTACGACAGCCGGTCCGCCGTGTGCAGCAGCGCGATCGACGCCGCGGCCGAGGCGCTGACCAGATCGGTGGCCCAGGAGATCCGGCGCGGCCCCAGCCGGTCCAGGAACGGTCCGCTCAGCGCCTTCACCAGCACGTACGGCGCCGCCTCGCAGAACGCGGCGACCCCCATACGCGTCGCGCTGCCGGTCGTCTCCAGCACGAACCAGGGCAGGGCGAGCGCGGCGATACCGGATCCGGTGAGGGAGACGGCGACCGCGGCGAGCAGGCCGACGAGGGGACGGCGGCCGACCGTGCCGCCGCCGCCCGTCACGACTCCTCCGGGCCGGGCAGGACGTACGTGAGGAGCGTGACGGGCTCCGCGCGCTCGTCGTCGCTCTCCGCGTGCTGGTACCGGGTGATGACGTCGGCCAGCTCCGACCGCATCGACAGCGTCTGCTCGGGCGTGAGCCGCAGCCTCCAGTTGCTCATGTCGATGACCTCCTGCCAGGCGGGCGGCATCGCCATCGCCTGGGCGAGGGTCTGCTGGACGTGGAGGTTGTGCGACGTGACCACCGACTGCAGATACGCGAGCACCGCCTCGGGCTCCTGGCGGGCGAGCTCCGGATCGCGCAGGACGGTGCGGTCGTGCAGCGAACGCCACCAGCGCTCCCGCGCGTTGCCGCGTCCGGTGTCCTCCGCGACGAAGCCCGCCGCGGCGAGCTGGCGGAGGTGGTAGCTGGCGGCACCGGAGTTGATGCCGAGGCGCTCGCCGATCCGCGTGGCCGTCGACGGCCCGTGCTTGCGGAGAAGGGTGAGCATCTCGACCCGGACCGGGTGCGCGAGGGCGCGCAGGCCCTTGGCGTCGAGGGATATGTGCGTTCCGGGGGGCGAGGCGTCGCTCGCGGGGTCGGATGACATGGGGACACCGTAGAACGCAAAGAGTCGTTTGCAAAGAGTTCTTCGCGAAGAACTCTTTGCGATGTGCGGTCAGTTGACGGACGGCCGACGGTGGGCGAGGTGTCAGCCGGCCGAAGGCGCCGAGGTCAGCGCGTCCATCACGTGGTCCAGGTACCGTCTGCGGTCCTGCGCGCCGGACGGCAGCAATCCGGGCGTGGTCCGGGCCAGTTGGGCGTGCCCGAGGTACGTGCTGTACGCGAGCAGCGCCCGCTCGCGCGCCGTCCCGGCGGGGAAGCCCAGCTCCTCGAAGAGCGCCGCGATCGCCGCCACGCGGGTCTCCGTCACCCGCGCCAGCGCCGGCCCCACCGCCGGATGGTCCGCGTTCGCCAGCAGCGCGGGGCCGATGCGGTCCCGTTCCGCCGCCTCCACGACGGTCGCCGTCAGCAGCCGCAGCCGGTGGGACGCGTCGCCGCCCGCCCGGGCCACCTCGTCCAGCACGGTGGTCGTGGTCTCCGTCTCCCAGGCGGCGAGCGCCGCCTGGAGGAGCGCGTCCCGGTTGGCGAAGTGCCAGTAGAAGCTGCCCTTCGTGGCGCCCAGGCGCGTCGCGAGCGGTTCCACGGCGACGGCCGCGACCCCGCCCCGGGCGAGGGCCGCGAGCGCGGCACGCGTCCAGTCGTCCTTGCCCAGCCGGGACTTGGGGGTTGTCGTCCGCTTCGCCATGACCGTACGCTACCGTACGGAAATCCATACGGTGGCGTATGGAAGGGGGAGCGGTGACACGGTACGACGTGATCGTCGTGGGCGCCCGGGTGGCGGGCGCGGCGACGGGGATGCTGCTGGCCCGGGCCGGCTTACGGGTGCTCGTACTGGAGCGGGCGGCCTTCCCCAGCGACACGGTCTCCTCGCACCAGGTGCAGGTCCCGGGGATCGCCCTGCTGCACCGCTGGGGGCTGCTCGACGGACTGCGGGCGGCGGGTACGCCGGCGACGCGGCGGGTGCGGTTCGACGCCGGGCACACGGCGTTCGAGGGGCCGCTGCCGTCGTACGGGGGAGTGGACGCCCTCTACAGCCCGCGCCGCACGCTCCTCGACGCGCGGCTGGCGGATGCCGCGCGGGCGGCGGGGGCGGAGGTGCGCGAGCGCTTCCGGGTGACCGGCCTCGTATGGTCCGAAGGCCGGGTGACCGGGGTGCGGGGCGAAGGCCGCGGGGGTGCGCCCGTGACGGAGCGGGCGCCGCTGGTCGTGGGGGCGGACGGCAAGCACTCGCTGGTGGCACGGGAGGCGGGCGCGCGTGCGTACCGGACCCGGCCGGCGCGGGCGTTCGCCTCGTACTCCTACTGGGCCGGGCTGCCGGTGACCGCCGGCGAGCTCTACCAGCGGCCGGGACGGACGGTCGCCGTCTTCCCGACGAACGACGACCTGACGATGGTCTACGTCGCCGCCCCTCTCACGGAGTTCGACGCGCTGCGCGGCGACCTCGACGGGCATGTACGGCGCACGGCCGACGGCTGCGGCGACCTGGGCCCGCGCCTGCGCGCCGCCGAACGCGCGGAACGCCTGCGCACCACGCCGGACCAGCCCAACACCCTGCGCGTACCGCACGGGCCCGGCTGGGCGCTGGCCGGCGACGCGGGGGCGGTGATGGACTCGATCACCGCGCAGGGCATCACCAACGCCCTGCGCGACGCGTCGCTGCTCGCGGACGCGGTCGTACGCGGGCTGCCCGGCGGCCCCCGCCGGCTCGACGCGGCGCTGCGCGCCCGGCACCGGCGACGGGACGCGGGACTGCGGGAGATGTACGACCTCACGGTCGGGCTGGCGGAGTTCGCGCCGCCGGGGCGCCTGGAGCGGCGCTTCCTCGCGGCGGTGGCGGAGCGGCCGGCGGAGGCGGAGCGCTTCCTGGCGGCGTTCACGGGCGCGGCCCCGCTGCGGGCGTACCGCGCGCGGGCGGCGGCCCGGCTCCTGCTACGGCGTCCGCGTGCGGGCGGCGGCCCGCCGCCTGCTACGTCCGCGCACCGCCCGGCTGTCCCCGGTTCTCCTTCCGGCGGACGAACTTGAGCCCCGACCAGTCTTCGCCGAGGGCGGCGACCTTCACGTCGACGAGGCCGAGCGGGAGGAAGACGTCCCGCAGGTCGTTCTCCGCGATGTCGCTGTCGTGCCCCGCGGCCCGGCGGGGCCAGGCGATCCAGAGCGTGGCGTGGTCCGCCAGCCCGTCGCCGAGACCGGCCGCATCGGCGGTGAGGGCGGCCCGCTCCCGGTAGAACGCGACGCAGACGTCGGCGCCGTCCGGTCCGCCTGCGGCGACGGTGCAGTCCTCGGGGGGCTCCGGGAGCGTCCAGCCGGCGGGCCGGTGGTGGAGGTGGACGAGGTGCCCGGGCTTGACGCCGAGCTTCTTCGCGAGCGGGGTGGGGGAGTAGCCGCCGGCGGCGGCGGAGGGGCTCATGGGGTCATCGTCGCGGAGCGGCCACGCCCCCGCAGCGCAACGCGCGACGCGGTGGCGTGGCCGGAGCGGGGTGGTGTGGGCCTGGAGCGGGGTGGTGTGGGCCCGGAGCGCGAGGGCGTCGTGGTCACGCGGCGGCGGCGTCCCGTTCGGGGCTGGGGTCCGCCGCGGGCACCCCCGGCCGGGGCCGGGGCCGGGTCCGCGTACCCCATCGCTCGAGCGCCGGGCCCGCGGCGCCGACCGCCGCGAAGAACGCGCCCAGGAGGAACCAGCCGGCCGTGCCGAGCCCGAGTACCGCGGTGGTGAGGACGGCGGGGGCCAGCGCCTGGCCCGCGCTGAAGCCGAGGCCGAGGAGCCCCTGGTACTGCCCCTGGGCGTGGTCGGGAGCCAGGCCGAAGCCGAGGGCGAATCCGGCCGAGGACTCCCACACCTCCCCGAGGCTGTGGATGAAGATCGCCACTACGACGAGGGCGGCGGCGGCCCACACGGGGGTGTGTGCGGTCAGGGCCATCAGCGGACAGCTGACGAGGAACATCAGTCCTGCCGTACGGAACGCCCTGCCTCCGTCGCGAGGGGTCTCGACGCGGGACCCGATCCTGGTCTGCAGCAGGACGCAGACCGCGGCGTTGACCGCGAAGACCGCGGCCACGGTCCAGCGCGGGGTGTCCGTGTGCGCCGAGATCCAGATCGGCAGCAGCAGGGACACCGTCTGGTACTGCAGCCCCATGGCGCCGTACAGGGCGGTGAAGGTCAGGTACGGGCGGTCGGTGAGGGCCTGCCAGCGGCGCTGCCCGGGCGGCCTGGCGAGCGCGGGGTAGCCGGGGAGCAGGAACAGCAGGAGGGCGCAGAGCGCGAAGCTGGCCGCGTTGCCGAGGATCAGCGTGACGTAGGCGGTGCGGGTGTTCGCCGTCACGGCGAACCCGGCGCCCACGGTTCCCAGGATGACGCCCAGATTGACGTACGTGCGGAGCTTCGCCCGGAAGACCGCCGGGCGGTCGGTGCCGACCCGGGCGACGAGGGCTCCCCAGGCCGCCCCGCCGGCGGCCGCGGCGAGCTGGTCGACCGTGGCGATGACGGTGAGGGCGGTCCAGCTCTCGACGAACACGAGGGCGGCCATCGATATCGCCTGTACGGCCAGTGCGGCCGTCATGACCGTGCGCGGCCCGCGGCGGTCGGCCAGCCGGCCTCCGGGTATCCCCGCGAGCAGGCCGACCAGCCCGGCGACGGTGAGGGCGGCGCCGACCTGCGCTGCGGGGAGGCCCACGACCAGGGTGAAGTAGAGCGCCGACGCCGCGTTGAAGAGGCCGTTGCCGACCCGGTTCACGAAGCTGGCTGTGATCAGCACGCGCTCCGCGCGGGCTGCGCGGGCGGTTCGCGTGGTCGGTTTTCCCCTGATCATGGGCGCAGGCTAGCAGCGGGCATGTCGCCTTTGCGCTGGCGCCTGCGGCGCGCTTCGGCGCTGCGCGCCTCAGTCCTCAGACGCCGGACGGGCTGGATCCGGTGCCGGTCGCGCTGCAAGCGTGCGGTTGCGCTGGCGCCTGCGGCGCGGTCGGCGCTGCGCGCCTCGTCCTCAAACGCCGGACGGGCTGGAGCGGTGCCGGTCGCGCTGATCGGCTCGGGTCTCGCCGGCGCCTGCGGCGCGGTTCGGCGCTTCGCGCCTCAGTCCTCAAACGCCGGACGGGCACGCCGACGCGCAGCTGCGGGCGGTGACCCCGGAG
>NZ_JBFAXR010000132.1:0-22727 GCF_040680895.1 Streptomyces sp. NPDC051940
GCCGCGACATCGTCGCGGCCCCCGCCCCCTTCCTCGCCGGACGGTCAGGCGCGGCCGGCGAACCCGTAGCCGGCGTCCTCGATCGTGCGGGCGATGAGCGCGTCGTCGGGCTCCCCGTCGGTGGTGACGGTCACCAGGCCGGTGCCGATGCCGGCGTCGGCGACGAGCACGGTGTCCAGACCGCCGAGGGCGTTGTTGACGACACCCTGGCAGTGGGCGCTGCCGACGCCCTCGACCTTGTACGTGGTCGTGACGCCGTCGGCGACGGCGACCGCGGTCGTCTGCGCACCGGCCGCCGGGGCGTCGGAGGTGTGGCAGGTGCCGTTCGGGGAGCAGCAGTTGCCGGACATGGGCGTCTCCTTGTCTCACGTTCAATCGATACCCCCTGGGGGTATCTCGTGCCCCCATGTATACCCCCTGGGTGTATTCGACGCAAGTGAGTGTCGGTGGCCGCTGTTAGCGTCCGGGGCATGAGCGCACTCGACATCCTGCGCGGCGATCCGGAACTGGCCGGTCTCGCCGCCTTCCCCTTCGACTTCGACCTGCGCCGCGCCGAGCACGGCGAGGCCGTCCGGCTGGCCTCGGGCGCCCCGCTGCAGCCGGTCGCGGGCGACGACACGGGCGGGACGTTCTTCGTGTGCGACGGCGGGCCGGTGCTCTACGCCTCGTCGGAGGGGCAGGCCGCGCTGATCGGCATGAGCGTCGACGAGGCGCTGGAGATCGTGATCGGCCTGCCGGCCTGGCGGGATCTGGTCGATGTCACGCCCGACCTGCCGGAGGCGGAGATCATCGCCGCCGTGACGGAGGCCGAGGACGAGCACCGCGCCTACGTCCCCGGCCTCGACGCCCACCGCACCGCACTGCTCGCCGCGCTCGGGCTGGCCGAGCGCTCCCCCGTCGAACTGATCGCCCGCCTGCACGCCGCGCAGCTGCGCACCGAACCCGACCACCTCCTGCTGAACGCCGACGAGTTGCTCGCGTCCGAGCCGCTCCACCCGCACGCCGGGACGCCGTTGTACGACGTCGTCCTGGAGCCGGGACGGGCGGATCTGGCCCTGCTGCGCTCCTCGGCGGACAGCTGGGCCCAGGTCGCCGCCGACGACGTCCGGCGCGCCACGGCCCTGCTGGCCGCCCACTACGACCGCGACCCGGGCGATCTGGGCTTCCTGCGGGTGCTGGCGGAGCAGGAGGCCCGGTACGGGATGACGGACGAACTCCGGCTGTCGGCGGTGCTGATCGCGCGGTACGGCGGCACGGCCGAGCTGCCGCTCCTGCACCGGCTGCGCGAGACGTCGTTCGACACCCACTGCGGCCTCTCCGAGATACCGGAGGAGGGCGCGCAGGCCCTGCGGGAGTGGGCGGCAGCACCGGCCGGGCCGATGTTCGGCGAGGACCCGGCGCAGGAGCCGGAGCTGCAGTGGATCGAGCTGGCCCGGCGCCAGGGACGTACCGAGCACGCCCGGGCCGCGCTGATCCGGCTGCTGGACGACACCGGCCCCGCGCAGACGGACCGGCTCACCTCCCTCGTCCACGAGCTGGCGGAGCTCGGCGACTTCGCCCAGGCGGCCCGCGCCCAGCAGCTTGACGCCCGGCTGCAGTCCACGGCCTGGGACCGCGGCTCCGCCTGGACCACCCTCGCCGGGCTCCAGCGGCAGGCCGGGGACACGGCGGCGGCCTGGGACTCCCTGCGGCGGGCGCTGCGGGCGCTGGACCCGCCGGAGGCCGAGCCGGAACACCCGGGCCAGTACGCCCTGGACATACCCATGCCCGCCGTGCCCGCCGACACCTCCGCGGAGGGCTGGCGGCGCTACGGGCTGGGGCGCGAGGTGGTGCGGGAGCACTTCGAGCTGGCGGCCGTCGCCGGCGACCGGACCCTGGCGCGGGCCGCGTACGAACGCGGGCGCGAGCTGCTGGAGTCGCTGCCGCAGGAGCCGCCGCCGCTCGTCAAGGACGCGGTGGAGAGGGCGGCCCGGGCGGTGGGGTGATCCGGCCCGGACGCGCGGCGCTCAGCCGGCGACCTTCACCCCGTCGTCGAGGCACCAGTCCGCCAGCGCCGCCAGGCTTGTGTGCGGGGTGCCGTCGCCCGTCGTGACCGCGGCGGTGAAGAAGTAGCGGACCTCCTTGAACTCCACGCCCATGGAGCGGATCAGGTTGCCCAGGCCCAGCTCCCGGGTCAGCCACTCCGCCGCGTCGGGGGCGGCGGGCGGTTCGTACAGGTCGGCCTTGCTGACGGCGACCGCGAGCCGCGACTGCTTCAGCGGCGCGTCCATCTGGATCATCGCCTGCACCGACTGCTGGAAGACCAGGTCCGGCGGGATACGGGAGGCCAGCGTGCGGTCCGGGATGTGCGGGCCGCGCTGGGCGGGCAGGTTCCAGAAGGCTGCGACGGCCAGCGGGTCCAGGACGAACAGGAACGTGCGCGCCGCCTGCACGTACCGCAGCGCGTCCGTGCCGTCGCGGCTGACGAACCGCTCCCCCGCCGTGTCGAACAGGTGGAGCATCCGCTCGCCGCGCCCGCGCCGCACGACCACGGAGTACGCCCGCGGCAGCTCCACCTGGGTGCCGCGCGGATGCCCCTGGATCTGCAGGACCTCGCGCAGCACCTCGTAGTTGAGCCGCGTCGAGTCGTCCGCCGTGCGCATCTCGCGCCCGCCGGGCGCCGATTCGCTCTCCAGCGTCAGCATCATCGCGGCCATCAGCTGCGTCTTCCCGGCCGCCTGCCCGCCGAAGAACGGCAGCACCGCCTCCGCCATATGCCCGGTCGCCTCGCTCATGGAGCTCTCGCAGTACGGGCAGTACGGCTGCAGCCGCCGCTCCCGGCGCATCAGCAGGATCAGCGTCGGCAGCCGCTCCCCGCACGCGCACCGGCGGCGCACGATGCCGTAGCGGCCGGGGCGTATGTCGGGGTGCCGGCGGCGGCAGTCGGCGCGCCGGCACTCGTACACCGGGTAGCCGATCTTCTCGTAACAGGTGGGGCAGACCATGCCCTTGTGCAGCTTCTTCAGCAGCAGCGACACGCCGTCCACCCCGCGCAGCAGCCCCGCGCCGGCGGCCGCGAGCGCGTACAGCAGCCCCACCAGCAGGGCCTGCAGCAGCGTCAGCAGCGTCTGGAGGAGCAGCCCGAGCGCCGCGCCCACGACGATGCCGAGCTGCAGCGTCACCCCCCACGGGGCGTAGAAGATCGCGTCGTCGCCCTGGCCGGTCAGATAGCGCTGGTGGCCCGCCCGCAGCCGGTCGCCGGTGGTGCGGAGGAACATCCGCCAGGCGAGCGTGAGGAGCTGGCGCAGATCCCGCTGGGCGGGGCCGAAAAAGTACTGCCGGTACGCGGGCTGCGGCTCGGTGTCCGGCCGGTAGGGCGCGATGACCGTGTACTGCGGTGTGCGGTCGTGGACGACGCCGGCGACCAGCCGGGCGTGCCGGCCGGTGAGTTCGCCCGCGTGCCCGAGGGCCCGGCCGACGGCGACGACCGGGGCGATGAAGACCACGTACACCGCGAGGCCCAGGACGTACCCGATCAGATAGCCCATGTCACCGGTCCCCCTTGTCCTTGTTGCGCCGCCGCGGTACGAGCCTGCTCGCGAGGGACTTCCGCTCGTCGAGGGCGGTCTGCAGCCGCTGCGCGTACTCCCTGTCGTACGGGCGGACCACCGCGATCAGACGCTCGGCGTCCTTGCGCCGCCACGCGGTCACCGCGCGGCCGGTGATCTCCATGACGAGGTCCGCCTGGCCCACGGGCACCTTCCGTCGCTCCGCGCGCATCAGCAGCAGTCCGCCGACATGGCCGAGTACGACGTCGCTGACGCCCTGCCGGGAGGCGGCCGCGGCCCGCAGCTTCGTGAGGTACGCCACGGCCGTTCCGTCGCCCATCCGCAGCAGATACCGGCTCACGTCGGGCGGGGCGACCGGCAGCGCCACCAGCCGGCCCGGCAGCCGCAGCTTCTTCAAGGCCTGGCTGGGCCCCCATTTGTCGATGCGGCTGCCGCCGAACGACTCCGCCAGGGACGAGGCGGTCGCGGAGGTCTCGAGGCGGTCGGCCAGCACGAGACACGTCTGGACGCACTCCCGCGTCGCCGGGAGCAGCCACCCGTCGCGGCCCGGGAGGGACAGCGCGTGGCACAGGGCGAGGGCTTCGAGGAGGGACGCCTCGTCGGGCGTCTCCTGGCCGACCGCCCGGTCGAACCACTCGCCGAGCTCCTTCCCGCCGTCCCCCGAGCGCGGCAGCCTGCGCACGATCTCGATGGCTTCCTGGTGCGTCCACCGGCGGCGCGGCCACAGCCGCTGCAGCAGCTCCGGATCGGGTACGTCCTTCCCGCGCAGCCGCAGGATGCGCCCGAGGTGCTCGACCGCCAGGCGGGGGCTGCGTTCGGTCTGCGCCACCCAGTAGTGCTCCAGCAGCAGCGGCATGTCGCGCAGGTCGTCGGCGCGCAGCAGGCTGGCCGGGAAGGTGAAGAAGACCATCGCCTGCCCGGGCCGCCGGTCCAGGAGTTCGGCGACGGCGTGCGCGAGCGCGGCACGGAAGGCGGGGCTCGTCTCGTACAGCTGCCGTATCTCCCCCTGCGCACGCGTGTCGGCGCTGCGCAGGGCGGCCGTCTCCAGCAGGGAGAGGGCGAGCCGGTCGGCCGCCTCGCGGAACACCTCCCGGGGCGGGTCGAGTTCGCTGCCGAGGGACCACAGGAGCAGCCGCGCCGTCTGCCGGGGGTCCGCCTCCGGCAGCACCTGCTGCCAGTACGCGCCTGCGCGGCGCAGCTGTTCGGCGTCCGCGAAGGGCACGGGCACGACCGCGTTGGAGGCGTCGTCGCGGTAGGCGCGGATCCGGGACTCGAAGAGCCTGCCCTCCAGCTCCTGGTGCAGATCGTGGTCGCCGCCGTCCCGGGCGGCGGTGCTGAGGGCCTGCAGCTGCGTCTCGTCGAGGTCGCGGTGGCGCAGGAACACGTCGCGGGCCACGGCCGCCTGCAGCTCGTCGAGGTGGCTCGCGCCGCCGATCCAGCCGGTGAGGGCGCGTACGTCGTCGGCTTCGAGGGGGACGCCGCCGGCGGTCGCGGCGGCGGCCAGGGGGGCGTGCCAGTCGCCGAGGTGGTGCTCGCGGCCCGTGACGTACCCGGTCGCCCAGGACCAGACGGAGGGTGCCTGGGCGACGCCGATCCGGGCCAGCAGCCGCACCAGGTGGTGCACCGGGACGGTGCCGTCGGCGGGGAAGTGGCCGCTGGTGAAGTCGAAGACGCGGTAGCTGTCGTGGTCGTCGGGGCCGATGTCGATCCGGGTCTCCGGCAGCGCCCCCACGAGGTGCAGCCGGCTGCGGCCCGGCTGGTGGAGGTAGGTGGCGAACGACAGCCGCCGGGCGCGCGGCGGCGGCAGCAGGTACGACACGGCGGCGAACCAGTGCGCGATGCGCTCGGTCGAGGTGTCGACGACGATGACGGTGCGCTTCTCGTCGAGGGCGGCGAACACGGCGGCGAGGAGGTCCGCGAGCTTGTCGCCGTACGGGTGCGCGGCGAGGAAGCGGGCGGCCGCGTCGGGGGTGAGGGGGCCGGGGCGGGGCGCGCCGGACAGCTCGGGGATGCGGTTCTCGGCGACGGCGGTGGTGGTCCACTCCGGCGAGTCCCACAGCTCGACGGGCAGCAGCCGCCCGCTGTCCTCGGTGAAGTCCGCCGGGCTGTGCAGGGCGTGCGCGAAGTAGTTGCCGAAGCGGCGCGCGGAGTCCCGGCCCACGTAGCGGGCGCAGACCGCCGTCCCTCCGTCGCCGTCGGGGGACGGCACGTAGCACAGCTTGACCGGGCAGCGGGCCAGCTCCTCGGGGGTGTCGGAGCCCAGCAGGGAGCGCGGCGGCTCGTACCCGGAGAGCGCCTCCACGGCGTGCATGGTGTCGGCGGAGACGCCCGGGCTCACCGCGTTGAACTGGAAGCCGGAGAAGCCGCTCAGGCCCTGTTCGCACGACGTGTAGTAGAGCTGCTGCAGCGCCATGTCACCCCCGGCCCGTACGCGGTACCGCGCCGAACTCGCTGAGCAGCCACAGCAGCGGGTCCGCCACCCGGTACGGCTGGATGCCGGTGGCCGCGACCCGTGCGTCCCGGGTGGGGCCGGCGCCCAGCGCGGACACCCCGAAGTAGCGGTAGTCGGTGTAGGTGTTCTCCAGCATCCGGTCGATGGTCACGCCCTCCCACTCGCGCAGCAGCTGGCGTACCTCCTCGTGCACGCTGAGGCTGTCGCCGACGTCGAAGCGGTCGTGCTGCGGCGGGTGCGCCTGCAGCGGGCTGCCCTTCTCCAGGCGGTGCCAGAAGGCGTCCATCTTGGAGAAGACGACGGCCGTCGGGGTGGAGACGCGGGTCGCCGAGCGGGCGCTGTGCTCGGCGAGCAGCATGTTCGTCACCCGGCTCAGCACGTTGACCGGCGTGTCGACGCCGTCCGGGCCGGGCATCGCCGTGCCGGGGGCGGCGAGTTTGCGGGCGCCGGGCATCTGCAGCGGGTCGAGGATGAGGATGATGCCGTCCGCGCCCGCCAGATAGCGGGTGTTGAGCTCGACGCTCTCGCGGGAGTTGAAGTCCTCGCCGGCGGTGTCGAAGAACGACAGCACGGTGTGCTGCGGGCGCTCCCTGAGCCGGCCGCGCCGGCTGAGGCTGAAGCGGAACACCAGCGGGTCGACCCGGTTGTCGTTGGCGCCCGCGGGCCGGGTGCCGGCGAACAGCTGTCCGTCGCGGTAGAGATGGTCCTGGTAGTCGGCCTGGAAGCGGCGCAGGGTGGAGTCGTCGGAGCCCATCAGCGCGGCGCCGAGGTTGGCGCCGATCTGGTTCATGACCTCGTGCAGCAGGACGGTCATGTAGACGGTCTTGCCGGACGCCTTCGCGCCGACCATGGCGATCATCCGGTTCTCCACCATGCCGAACTGCACCGGGAGCGTCATATGGCACACCGGGCAGATCCGGTACGTCGTCTCGCTGTCGCACTCCGGGCAGGGCGCCTTGGGCCTGCGGCCGTCCGGCCCGAAGAACGCCGGCCCGACGTCGCCGCGCTCGCCCATCCGCGCCTCCAGCACGTCGTCGCGGCGGCGGGCGCAGCGCTTCTGGGTGCGGCTCTGCCGGCTGTTGCAGCGGAAACCTATGGCGCGGGCGGCGAAGGTCTCGTAGCAGTACGGGCAGGTGAAGTTCTTGGCCATCACGTCACTTTCAGTCGGTGCAGGGCCTCGGGGCGCACGTCGGGGCCCTCGTCGGGGTGCGCGGGGAAGCAGACCAGCCAGGACGGGCCGCGGGTGGCGGGGAGCGGGAACTCGACGGTCGCGGGCACCCCGGCGCGCAGCCGCGTCGCGGGCACCTCGTGCACCACGGTGCCGTCGTTCACGCTCATCGGCCGGTAGCGGCCGGCGGCGTGCACGACGCGCTGGGCGGGCAGCTCGCAGTCGGAGTCGCTCTCGAACGTCACGGTGGCCACGCGGCCGGCCAGCCGACGGCGTACGGACGGGTTGTAGCGGATGACCGGTTCCTCGGCGGGCACCCGCAGCGAGGCGGCGCCGGACGGCCGCTCGCCGGGGACGAGCGCCTCCACGGTGAGGGTGACGGCGCCCCGCCCGACGACGAGGTCCAGCCCGCCGTCGTGCTCGTACACCCGGCGGGGGCAGGTGAGGTCGCCGCGGTCCCGCGGCCGCCCCGGGGTGTCGCCCTCGACGCGCCAGCGGACGCGGGCGGTGAGACTGCCGTCGGGCCAGGCCCACAGGACGAGGAGGTGGTCGTCGCGGCGCATCGCCTGCAACTGCTCGACGGGGACGGGGGTGGTCCCTTCCGAGGGGGAGGGCTCCGTGGTGCCCTCCTGGCCGGGGTGCCCCGTGCTCTCCGGGTCGGGGCGCCCCGCGCTCTCCGGGGCGGTGCGCCCCTGGCTCTCCGGGCCGATGCGCCCCGCCGCGCCCACGGCCGTCTGCGTCTGCTGTTCCGCCCGCCAGGCGTCCGTCGACTCGGCGGCGGTGTCGGGGACGGTCTGGGCCGGGATCCGGGGCCCTCCGCGGCGGCCCTCCCACTGCGGTTCGCTGCGGTCGCCGGTGGCGGTCTCAGGGCGGTCGTCGGTGGGCGTCCCGGTTCCCCCGTCGGCGAGCGGCCCGGCACCGTCCCTGCGCGCCGCCGCGTCCTCCCGTACCCCGCCCGGCTCCGGATCCCGGGCCGCCGCGGCGCCGGGCTCCGGTACGCCGCGGGGCTCGGGATCGCGGACGGCCTCCCGCAGCCCCACGGTCTCCCGGTCGCGCGCGGCCGGCGGTTCCGGATCACGGCGGGGCCCCGGCGTCGACCAGCCGGCCGTCGGACGCGGCGGGCGCAGCTGGGCCTGGCGGCCGGTGAGGACGCGCAGCGCGCCGAAGTCCGGCAGCAGCAGCAACCCGCGCACCACGGCCTCTTCGGGGTCGGCGCAGCGGACGTAGCGTCCGGTGCCGCGCTCCAGGCTCTCCGGCAGGCCGTCGGGGACCTCCCCGGTCAGCAGGATCGTCGCGGGCGCCTCCTCCGGGCTGCGGGCGGCGGCCAGCAGCGCGTCCAGCGCGCCGGGGAAGTCCGCCCGCGTGTGCCACTCGGTGGCCGTGACGCGGACCGTCCGGTCGCCGGTGATGACGAGCACCGTGAGATCGGCACCGGACTCCGCCACGTCGCACACGACGGCCGTGCACTCGGCGCCGTCCGCGATGGCCCGGTAGTGCAGGGCGGCGGCGACGGGCGCGGGCACCGCGTGGACGACGGTGACCCCGGCCGTCTCGGCGGCGCGGCGCAGCGCCATCTCCCCCGCGCCGGACGGCGGGAGGGCGAGGGCCGCACCCGGACGGTCCGCCGGCTGCCCGGGCCGCGGGACGAGCGCGAGGAGCCGGGCGATGGACTCGGCGTCGGTGGCGGCCAGGTCCGCGGGCCCGGCGGTGACCGGCCCGCCGTCCGGTCCGCGCCATCCGATACGGCCGTGGCCGGGGCCGAGATGGATGCCGAGGATGGTCATGCGGGTCTCCCGGGGGCCGTCATTCGGGCTTCTCCAGTGTCAGGGCCGCGCCCTCCCCCGGGCGGGGGACGACCGCCGGACCGCCGTCGTCGCCGATGCCGACCGGCAGCCGCTGGCCGGCGGTGGGCCGCGCGTGGATGAAGTGGCGGACGACGACGGCGCGTACGGCCTCCAGCTCGTTGCGGATCTGCCGTCCGCCGTAGCGGCGGCGCTCCGGATCGGCCATCCGCACGGTGATCCACGCGTGCAGCCCGGGGCGGTCGTAGTCCAGCTCCACCTGGTGCCGCTCGCGCACCGACTCCGCCAGCTGGTCGAGCAGCCGGTCGGTGATGCCGGTGACGTGGCGGTCGCGCAGCATGTCGAAGACGACGACGCCGGGTTTGAGCCGGCCGTGGATCTCGGGCCGGCGGATGTCGTGGAACTTCTCCTCCACGGCGTCCTTGAAGTGCCGCACCAGCAGCTCGTAACCGACCTCGCCGCCGCGCTGCTCCAGGAGGTCCTTCAGGCCCTCCGCGCCGGTGTTGGAGGTGAAGATGACCAGGCACTGGGAGAAGTTGGCGGTCTGGCCGCGGCCGTCGGTGAGCCGGCCGTCCTCCAGGATCTGCAGGAACTTGTCCAGCACCGCCGGGTGGGCCTTCTCGATCTCGTCGAAGAGGAGCACGCTGAACGGGCGCTCCTGCACCCGCCGCGTCAGCTCGCCCCCCTGCTCGTAGCCGAGGTAGCCGGGCGGCGCGCCGGCGAGGCGTTCGGCGGCGTGCTCCTGCTGGTACTCGCTCATGTCGAAGCGGGCGTACGCGCTCTGGTCGCCGAAGATGAGCTCCGCGACGGCCTTCGCGAGCTCCGTCTTGCCGACGCCGGTGGGGCCGACGAAGAAGAACGAGCCGCGGGGCCGCGACATCCCCGAGTCGCCGAAGCCCACACCGACGTACGCCGACTGCAGCGCGGTGGCGACCGCGTCGACGGCGTGGTCCTGGCCGATGACGCGGGTGCGCAGATCGTCGCCCGCGCGGGCCACGGACTCGCGGTCCAGCTGGGTCCACGGGTCGACGCTGACGTTGAGCCGGTGGGCGCGGACGAGCTTGTCGGGCCGCTGGACGGGCTCGCGGCGGATGTGGGAGGTCTTGGCGAGGGCGTCGAGCTCCCAGGCCGACATGCCGTCGGTGGCGCCGACGAGCGCCTCCCACTCCTCGGGGGTGGCGGTGGCCGCGCCGCCGAAGCCGCCGCGCAGCAGGGACAGCCACAGCCGCCGCTCGGCCGGCCCGGGCGGGCCGATGTGCAGGGTCGCGGTGCGCGGGTCCTCCTGGTGGAACCAGGCGGGCAGGCGTCCCACGTCGCCGACCGCGCACAGCACCGCGTTGCGGGCGTGCGGCGGCGGGGCGCCGTCGGCGCGGGGGCGGGGGACGACGGCGTCGGTCATCGCCGCCCGCAGCCGCAGCCAGCCCAGGAACGCCTCCTGGTCGGGCGGCTGGAGGACGTGGTCGACGTCCTGGAAGACGAACGCGGTCGCCGCGTCCTGGGAGGCGGCGAGACGGCGTACGACGGCGGTGACGTCCTCCAGCGAGGCGAGCCGGCGCGGGCCGAGCGGGGTGAGCAGGCCCTCGGAGGCGCGGCGGCGCTGTTCGGCGCGGCGGGAGCCGGGGGCGTCGGCGGCCTCGGACTGCGGCCCGGTGCGGTCGCGTTCCCAGGGGCGCTCCTCGGGGGTGTCGGGCTGCGGCTGTTCCGCCGCCGCCGCGCCGCGCGCGGTCAGCCCCGCGAGGAGCTGGTCGAAGCGCCCCTGGTGCCCGGGCAGCGGGAACGTCAGCTGGTCGACGGGATCCCACCAGCCGACCACCTCCGCCCCCTGCAACGCCAGCACCTGGCAGAGCAGTTCCCGGAAGGACACCGGGTGCCCGTCCACCCACCACCGGTCGCGGATCTGGCCGTCGAGGATCACCTGGCGGCCGCGGCGCAGCTCCCAGCCGAGGGAGACCGCCCACAGCGGCATGAACGGATCGGCGACGGACGCGCCCTTCGCGTCCGGGGAGGCGGCACCGTCGCTCACCGTGTCCTCCCCACGCCCTCGTCGGGCCGCCGGCGGCGGCCGCGGGCGGGCGGCTTGCCGTCCCAGTGCAGCTCGCCGGGCGTGAAGCCGTCGCGGCCCATCGCCCCGTGCACCCGCTCCAGCAGCTCCTCCGTCGTATCGCAGACGGCGCCGCCCTCGGCGGAGGCGGCGGCGGAGATGTCGGGCTCGCCCTCGATGCGGTAGACGAGCATCGGCGTGCCCTCCTCGTCGCTGCCGACGGCCGTCTCGTAGACCGCGCCGCCCGGCCGCTCGAAGCGCAGCAGCACCCGGTTGCCGAACTCGTCGCCCCCGGTGAACGACAGCCCCTCGCCGGTCATCGCGTCCTGTACGGCCCGGGCCACCGCGATCCGCCGCTCGTGGGCCAGCAGCAGCTCGTCGAGCCGCCGCTCGGCCTCCGGCAGCACGCGCTCCAGCTCCGCCACCGCTGTCCGGGCGGTGTCCGGGTCGCCCTCGGCCAGGGCGCGTTCGGCCTGCGCGAGCGGGCCGGCGAGGCGCTCGGCGAGCTCGTCGTCCGAGAAGCCGGCGGCGTCGGAGACGGCGGCCCGTACGGCCTCGTGCAGCGCGTCGAAGCGGTCGGCGGTCTCGGCGAGGGCGTCGGTACGGGCCTGCTCGACGGCCGCCGCCCGCTCGCGCTCGGCGGCCTCGGCCGCTTCCCGCTCCGCCGTCCGCCGCTGTTCGGCGGCGCGGGCGGCGACCGCGTCGGCGACGGTCGCCAGATGGCGGTCGACCTCGTACTCGGCGGTGCCGAGGAGCGCCTCGAAGCGCACCCGCTGTCCGGTCGCGGCGGCGTCCCGCAGCTCCGTCAGCAGCGCCTCGCAGCGGCGGTGGCCCGTGTCGTCCAGGGCGGCGCCGTCCGGACCGGCCGCGGCGAGCCGTTCGGCCAGCGCGTCGAGCAGTGGGCCGGGGTCGGCGGTGCGCGCGGCGCCGGCCTTCGGGGCGGCGAGGACGACCCGGCCGCGCAGTTCCTCGACGGCGGCGTCCAGCTCCTGGCCGGGCGTACGGGAGCGCAGGGCGGTCAGCTGCTCCTGGAGGGCGCCGAGGTGTTCGTCGTCCGGCGCGGCCCGCCGGGCGTCGGTGAGGAGCCGGGCGACGGCGTCCATCCTGCGGGCCGCCGCCCGGCCCTGCTCGGCACGTACGCCGGCGGCGTGGGCGCGGTCCTGTTCGGCGCGGCGGGCGGCGAGTTCGGCGTTCTTACGGGCCTGCTCGGCGCGGAGCGCGGCACGTCGGGCGGCCTGCTCGCGGGCACGGCGGGCGCGCTCCTCGGCGCGGCGCCTGCGTTCCGCCTCAAGCGCGGCGCGGCGGGCGGCCTCGCGGGCGGGATCGTAGGAGACGGTCGTGTACTTCGGTGATCCGCTCATCGCTGTTCTGCCCCTTCACCGCTCGTGCGCTGCTCGCTCCCGGTCCGCTGCCCGCCGCCCGCCCCGCCCTCCGTGACGGGGGCCTGCGGGCTCAGCGCGAAACCCCGCTCCGCCATCCGCCGCTCCAGCTCCTCCCGGAAGCCCGGCACCGGCGGCACGCCCGCCCAGCTGAGCGCGCCGTCGTCGGCGACGGAGAACTCGACGCCCGCGCTGGTGTCCGGCAGCGCGGCGAGCGTGTCGGCGTAGCGGGAAGTGAGGGCGAGGACACGCTGGTTGGCGGAGCCGCGCCAGCGCAGGTCGGCGTGCCGGGCCGCCACGTACGGGCCGTCGACCAGCAGGTCGAGCCGGGCCAGCAGGGCACGCTGGTCCGCGCTGCCGCGCGCCAGCGCCTCGTAGCGGAAGCCGGAGTACGCCATGGCCGTGAGCCCCGGCCGGCGCGCCCGTACGCCGTCGATCAGCTCGGCCAGCGCACCGGCCTGGCTGAACGGCTCGCCCCCGGACAGCGTCACTCCCTCGATGCCGTCCACCCCGGCGGCCCACGCCGCCAGCTCGTCCACGGCCCACGGCGTACCGCCCTCGAAGGGCAGC
Organism: Streptomyces sp. NPDC051940; assembly: GCF_040680895.1. Lineage (NCBI taxonomy): Bacteria > Bacillati > Actinomycetota > Actinomycetes > Kitasatosporales > Streptomycetaceae > Streptomyces > Streptomyces sp. NPDC051940. The sequence goes on from NZ_JBFAXR010000132.1 coordinate 12,961, forward strand.
GTCTCGGCGGCCACGCAGCCCGTGCAGCGCAGCGGGCACCCCTGCACCCAGACCACGGCCCGCACGCCGGGCCCGAGCGTGGTGCAGCGGTCGAGGGTGCGGGCGACGGACACCGCGGTCATCGGGCCACCCCCGCCACCGGGGCCGGATAGCTGTCCCCGCCGCGCGCCGCCTGATCGCACCAGGGACACCAGGGCCGCTCGACGGTGTGCACATGCCGCCCGCTCACCGGGCAGCAGGCCAGCCGCCCCTGCTCCGCCTCCAGGGCCTGCGCCCACTCGGCCGCCTCCGGCCGGCGCCGCCCGGGGGTGAAGGCCCGTACGAACAGGGCGGTCAGCCGGCGCGGCAGTACGTCCACGGGCGGGGCGGAGCGCGGGAGTTCGACGGAGGCGGGGTCCAGCAGCCGGCTGCGGCCGCGCAGCACGTTGTCGTCCAGGGAGACGTACGGGCCGCCGTCGCCGGGGATCCCCGTGAAGGGATGCAGGCCGGACATCAGCAACTGGTGGACGAGGACGGCGAGGACGAAGTCGTCGCCCGCCGCCCGCGGTGCGGCGGCGTCCGCCCCGAGGCGTTCGGGGGGCGTGTAGCCGGGGGTGCTCATGCGTCCGGGGAAGGTCTCGCCGCCGTCGGTGAACTGCCAGGAGTCCACGTCGGCCGCGCCGATCCGGCCGTCGTCGTCCACCCACAGGTTGTCGGGTTTCAGATCGCCGACCACATAGCCCTCGGCGTGCGCCTCCGCCAGCAGCCGGGCCAGCGCTCCGGCCGCCGCGAGCCCCGTCCGCCACGTCGCCGCCGGCATCCGCTCCTGGCGGGCGACGGGCGTCAGCAGCCGGCCGAGCGGACGGAACGCGACGCGCATGTCGGGCATCAGATAGCCCTGCGCGCCCGTCCCGGTGCGCACCGCCTCCAGCGGCCACGCCACCCGCGCCGGCGTGCCGGACAGCAGGGCGACGGTGCGCGGTTCGCGCCGCTGGCGGACCAGCCGCTCGATCCGGCGGCGGTATCCGGGCGGGGCGTCCGGCACGAGCTTCGCGACGAGCGATCCGGGCCCGTCCACGGCGTACACGGCGCCCTCGGAACCGCTGCCGATCCGGTGGGTGAGCGGCCAGGTCCGGCCGCCGGCCGAGAAGCAGGTGAACGTCACGCGGCCACCCCCCGGTTCAGCGCGCACAGCACGGTGAGATCGTCGCCGCTGCGCTCCGCGTCGGGACCGCAGAGCAGGGCGTGCAGCGGAGCGGCGTCCCCCTCGTTGGCGCGCAGGGAGGCGGCCAGCGAGCAGAAGAAGCGCGCGGAGGGCAGCGGCCCCGCCTCGGGGGGCAGTCCGCGGACGGACGGGTGGTCGAGGACCATCGGCGTACAGCCGTCCGTGGCCAGGACGACACCGGTCAGGGCCGGGTCCCACAGGACGAAGGTGCGCAGCCGCAGGGCGCCGCCCGGGGCGTAGAGGAAGGCGGGAGGTGGCGGCGGGGGCGGCAGGACCAGATGGCAGCGCTCCGGTGTGTCCGGCGCGTCCCGGGTCAGCACGGTGGCCGTGCAGTCGCCGACCGCCAGGAACGCGGCCCACGGCGGCCGGAACACGCAGGCGGCGAGGGTGGCAGCCAGCGGTGCGGTGTCGTCGCCGGTCAGGAGGGCCGCGGCCAGCCGCAGGCTCTCGGCCACGACGTCGTGCCCGCGCCCGCTGATCCAGGCGCTCCACAGGGCGCCGTCGGCGTGCGGCGCGGGTAACTCCTCGGCGAGGATCCGGCAGGCGGTGTCGACCGCGAGGTGCGCGCCGAGCGCGCTGCGGTCCCGGCTCCCCGCCCCGTCGGCGACGGCCAGCACGGCGGCCTCGCCCGCCTCGTCGGGGGCGGCCTTGAACGCGTCCTGGCAGCCCTGTCCGCCGGCCAGATGCCGTGCTCCCTGCACGGCGGCGCCCGCCACGACGTACCGGGGCACCGCCCAGGGCAGGCCGCTCACCGCCAGCCCTCTTCCATGGCGAGGAACTTGCGGCGCAGCTCCGCCTGGCGGGCGATCTCGTCGTGGGTCTCGTCGGCGGGCCGGGCCGGGTCGATCCGGTCGGAGCTGGTGAAGAGGTGGTCGAGGATCTGCCCGAAGTCGAGCTCCGCCAGCATGGACGTGCCGCGCGGCGCGAGCACCTGGAGCAGCCGCCGGTCGGCGCCGCGTACGCCGATGGCCTGGAAGACGCACTCACCGCCGTTCTCCCCGGCGCGCAGCCGCTCGGCCAGCGGCGCCAGTTCGTCCTCGTCGAGCGCGCGGCCGTTCTCGTCGCTGGGCGCGCCGTCGGTCAGCAGCCAGATCACCGGCCGCCGTACGGGTATCCGCTCGCGCCGCAGCTGCTCGTACCGCTCGCGGGCCAGCCCCAGCGCCGTCTCGATCGCGGGGCCCATGCAGGTGAACCCGCCGGCCTCCAGCCGGGGCGGCCGCATCTCCCCCACGGCGACGAAGAGTTCGGCGCTGTCCGCCGTGCCGGCGGGCGCCAGCTTCCGCCGGGCCGGATGGTAGACGCGCACCTGCGAGTCGAAGGACACGAGGCACACCTCGACGCGCGCCCGCAGCCGCGCCTCGCCGCGCACCTGCTCGAACCACTCCCCCAGCGCCGCGTTCAGCGCGTCGATCCGCGGACTCTCCTCGGGCCTTCCCATGGACTCCGACGTGTCGAGCAGGACGATGACCGGCTGGCGCTCGTCGTAACCACTGGCGAATGCCAGGTCCTCGCTGGTCATCCAGTCCCGTCCCCCTCGTTCCCGCCCAGGACCACCGGCCGCCCGCTCCCCGCGTCCGGCGCGAGGACCGCCTCGTCACCGGGCAGCCCCCCGGGCACGGCCACCCGCACCAGCACCCCGTCGACCAGGACGTACGCGTCGGGGTCCGGGTAGGTGACGACACGCCCCGGCCCGAGGGCCACGGGCAGCGCCCGGTCCGGATCCGTCACGCTACGGCCCTTCCGCTCGAACACCCCTTTCAGTCAGGGGTGTTGCGAAGAGAAGCAGTGGCCGGGCGGCCATTGTGCGCAACCATGGCACTGCGCGGCACGCGTCCGCAAGGGGCGGCCGGGGCAGGCCGTGACCCGCGGAGTTGAAGCCTCCGACCGCCGCTGGCAGGCTGGCCCGTCATGCGATCACAGGTGCGGGTGCGCATGCTGCTGGAGGCGGTCGACGACCCCGCCGAGACCGAGCGCGCCGTCGAGCTGCTCCGGGCCCGCGGCTGGACCGCGTGGCGGGCCGAGGCCGCGGACTCGCCCCCGCCGGCCCGCCCCCGGCGCACCGCGCTGATCGCCGACCTGCGGCTGAACGGCGCACGGCGCCGGGCGCTGCGGGCGGCGGCGGACGAGGTGGAGCGGCTGGCCAGGCGGCACGAGCTGGGGCTGTGGGTGCGGGACGTGTCCTTCGTGGAGTGGGAGCGGCCGCCGCGGGTGACGTACCACGCGCACCGCAAGGCGACCCGCGCCGGCGACGGGCTGCTCGCGCGGGCGGAGGCGTGGTGGATCCGGCTCGGGGGCGCGGACCTGGGACGGGCACTGCACGTGGCGCCGGGGACGTCGCGGGAGGACGTGGGGCGGGAGCTGGCCGGGCGGACGCTGGCGGGGCCTGCCTTCGAGGAGGACGGGCACGCGGTGCGGGTGCCGTCGTACTCGGACGAGGATCCGCCGCCACGGGGGACGCCCGAGGAGCGGCGGGCGTACCTCGTGTCGGCCGCGGGGGCGGGTGCGGGGGCGCTGCTGGCGATCCTGTGCGGGATGGCGGTCGGCTGGACGTGGGGCTGGTGGGCGCTGCTGCCGGCGGTGCTGGGCTTCGCGGGCGTCCACCCGGTCGGGCGGTGGGCGAAGGAGGCCCGCGACAAGCCGCTGAGGGTGCAACTGGCCACCGGCGCCCTGGTGGTCGCGCTGTTCGAGGGCTTCGGGGCCTTCGTCGTCCGGCTGTCGGACAGGGAGCCGGCGTTCTGGCTGGCGGTGGTGCTGCTGATGGGCATCGCCGGGTTCAGCCTCGCGGGCGTGTGGATGGCGCTGCGGGGGACGTTCGTCGTCCGGCACGCGGTGTGGATCCTGCCGCTGCTCGTCCCCGTGGCCTTCTCGATGATCACCTGGCTGGGCGAGTTGATGCACACCGCCTACCTCGACGAGCTGGGCATCCCGGTCGGCGCGGTCCCCTCGGCGGGCGTCGGGCGGCTGCTCGTCGCCCTGGAGCCGCTGGGGCTGGCCCTCGGGGCCGCCCTGTTCTTCACGGCGATAGCAGGCTGGCTGCGGCACTTCCACTTCACGAAGGGCGAGAACCGCTTCTTCGCCGTGGCCGTCACCGCCCTGCTGGTCGTGGCCTACGTCCTGGCGGCCATCGGCATCGGCCTGGACCAGGCGGCCGACGCCGCCCACGGCGCAGAGCGTGCGGCCGGCCACCACCGCGACCCCGCCTGGTACTTCGGCCTCGACGGCCACCTCGTGTGCGCGGCCCCCGTGGGCACCGACCCGATCGCCATCGACAACGGCCCGCTGCCCACGGACCACCCCGTCCTCACCTACGGCGCGGGCGGCGACTGGATCTGGCTGTGGGATCCGGAGCGCTGGGACCCGGAGCGCGAGGACGCCCGCGCCGCCCTCGCCGTCCGCCGTGAGGACGTCGTCCTGGAGCCGGCGCCGGACGGCGCCGGCCACTGTCCGCCGTAGGGGCTCAGCCCACCGCCACCCGGCTCTTGCGGTGGTACGCCACGGGCTCGCCCTTCTCGGCGTCCCGCCGGTAGATCCCGTCCCGGATCTCCGCCTCGTACCCCGCGTACTCCGGCAGGCCCATGGCCCGCGCCACCGCCAGCTCCGCCTCCACGTCGTACGGCACCCGCACGAACTGCAGGGAGAACGGCGCCGGTTCCGCCGACCCGTACACGCCCTCCATGATCACGTACACGGGTGTCGGATCGTCCATGCTGTTGCCCACGCTCCCGGTGTTGAACAGCGTCCGGCGCTCCCGGTCGACCTCGTAGTACGCGTCGTGGGTGTCGCCGTACCCGACGACCGTGGGCACGGGTCCGTCGCCGGTGGCCGGGGTGTTCGCGAACATCCCGAGGAACTCCTCCTCGTCGTGGTCGAACCGCACCCTGCGGTGCACGGACGTCGACGAGGCGTGGAACAGCCGCACCCGGCGGCCGCTCATCAGGAAGTCGTGGCTGAACGGCAGCCCTCGCAGCCACTCGCCATGCCCGTCGCCGAGCTGCGCGAGCCACCAGCGCATCGCGTCGTTGTCGAACGTACGGTCCGGGTTCGGCAGGAAGTCGTCCCAGTTGCCGAGGATGTTGACCTCGCACCGCTCCCGGCATATGTCCACGACCTCCCGGCCGCGCGGCCCCTTGCCCACGTAGTCGCCGAGGTTGAAGATCCGGGTGATGCCACGCGCGTCGATGTCGGCGAGGACCGCTTCCAGCGCCGTGAGATTGCCGTGCACGTCGGAGATCAGGGCGATGCGCTCAAGGTCAGGATGCATACGGGGCATCCTCGCACCCGCCACCGACAGCGCGGGGAGCGCCTCCCCCCGGCCCGGACCCGCGGAGGCCGTTCGTCCGCGGAGGGGTCCGTTCGGCCGCGGAGGGGCCCGTTCGGCCCCTTCAGCACCGCGCGTCCCGGTGCGGACCATGCGACATCCGCACCACCAGTAACCGGGGGAACGACCCATGAACCACGCACAGCGATCCCGCACACCCGCCACCCCGCCCACCACGCTCCGGCGCCGCGCCGCCGTCCTCGGCGCCGCGCTCGCCCTGGCGCTCGGGGCGGCGGGGTGCGCCTCCCCGGCGGAGGAGTCCGGCAAGGCCCTGAGCACCACACCGGCCACGACGGCCGCCGCCTCGCCGTCCCCCACCCCGACGCCGTCTCCGACCCCGACCCCGAGCCCCTCCACCGAGGTCCCGTCCCCCACCCCGACGCCCAGCAAGTCCCCGCGGACGACGTCGCCTTCCCCCTCCCGCGCCCCCGTCTCCGCCGCGCCGACGGACGACGGCGTGCCGGGCGAGTGCTCCATCGTGTCCAACGCGGGCAACTGCTACCGGGCCGGCCAGTTCTGCCGCAACCGCGACCACGGGGCCGTCACCACCGACGCGGACGGCGACCGGATCAAGTGCGCGTACAGCTCCGGCGCCTGGCGGTGGGTGGGCGTCTGACGGCGTACGGCCGCGCCGGTGCCGCGGGAATGTCCATACGCACCCCCGCTTTGTCCATCGCCGTCCGGCGGCCGGCCGCCGGAGACTCGACGGGGCAGACGACCGACGCCGACCCCCCGAGGACCCATGACCACCGCACCGCCCCGCCAGACCGTCGTGCTGATGACGGACGCCACCCGCTGGGACATGCTCGGCTGCTACCGCGACACGGGGCTGGCCACCCCGCATCTGGACGGCCTCGCCGCGAGCGGCACCCGGTTCGAGCGGGCGTACACCGCGCAGCCGGTGTGCGCCCCGGCGCGGGCGGCGCTGTTCACGGGGACGTGGCCGCACTCCAACGGCACCTGGTCCAACAACCTCGCCCCGGGCCTGGACGTGCCGACGCTCGGGCAGCGGCTGCGCGACCGGGGCGTCCCCGCGGCGTACATCGGCAAATGGCATCTCGACGGCACCGACTACTTCGGCAACGGCCGCTGCCCGGACGGCTGGGACCCGGAGTACTGGTATGACATGCGCACCTACCTCCAGGAGCTGACGCCCGAGGAGCGCCGCGCCTCCCGCGATCCGGGCACGGCCCAGGACCCGGGCGTCGAGGAGGCGTTCACCTACGCCTACCGCTGCACCCAGCGCGCGCGGGACTTCCTCGCCGACCACGAGGGCGAGGACTTCCTGCTCGTGGTGTCGTACGACGAGCCGCACGACCCGGGCCTGACCCCGCCGGAGTTCGCCGCCCGGCACCGCGCCTACGCCTTCCCCGACGACGGCAACGTCCGCGACCCGCTGGACGGCAAGCCCGCGCACCAGCGGACGTGGGCGAGCGACCGGCTGGCGGAGGACCGCTCGGCGTACGAGCGGCGCGCTCCGGCCTACTTCGCGGCGCAGGAGTTCGTGGACGGGCAGATCGGCCGGGTGCTCGCGGCGGTCGAGGCGCACGCGCCGGGCGCGCTGGTGGCGTACACCTCCGACCACGGCGACATGCTCGGCTCGCACCGCCTGTGGGCCAAGGGCCCGGCGATGTACGACGAGATCGCCCGGGTGCCGCTGCTGGTGCGGCTGCCCGGCACCACGGAGCCCGGCTCGGTGGCGCCGCACCCCGTCTCGCACATCGATCTGGCGCCCACCGTCCTCACGCATCTGGGCCTGGACGTCCCGGACCTCCTCCCGGGCCGCCCGCTGCAGCCGGTGCTCGCGGAGCCGTCCGCGAGGACCTCCGACGCGGTGTTCACCGAGTTCGGCCGCTACGAGGTGGACCACGACGGCTTCGGCGGCTTCCAGCCGATGCGGGGCGTCTTCGACGGCCGCCACAAGCTGGTGGTGAACCTGCTCTCGGACGACGAGCTGTACGACCTGGCCGAGGACCCGGGCGAGCTGGTCAACCTGATCGCCGACCCCGCGCACGCCGCGCCGCGCGACGCCCTGCACGACCGGCTGCTGGCGTGGATGAACGAGACCCGCGACCCGTTCCGCGGCGTGTACTGGGAGCGCCGGCCGTGGCGCACGGACGCCCGCGAGGCGACGTGGGAGTACGACGGGATGACCCGGGCCCGCCCCGACGACCCCGGGTACCAGCCACGCGTACTGGACTACGCCACGGGCCTGGAGGCGACGGAACCGGTCCGCCGCAAGGAGGCCCCGGTCACGCCTCCCGCGGCCCCCGCAGCACCGTGAGGTCCTCCTCCCGTACGACGTCGAACCGCAGCGCCAGCGAGGCGAGCGCCTCCTTCTTGCCGGTCTGCCGGGTGCCTGATGCGGCCAGGTCGGAGGGGGCGTTGAGGCGGAGTTTGACGGCGAGGTAGTCGAGGTTCCACTGCACGGTCGTCCGGCTGGCGGCGGGCCACACGGGCCGCAGCCGCCGGACGATCTGGTCGGTGGTGGGCAGCGGGGCGTGCGGTTCGCCGCGCAGCCGCGGCTCGCAGAGCGCCGCGAGGACGAGGAAGTAGCGCTTGTCCCGGTCGAGCGGGAAGGCCATGACCGTGGGCGCCCCCCGGCCGGCCGCGGGAGCGCGCACGAGGTACTCGTGCCGTGGCGCCCACACGTCGAAGGTGAGCAGTTCGCCGGCGGCCGGGAGCACCACACGGGAGAACTCGAAGGGGATCGGGGCGTCCACCCGCCCCGGCGCGATCTTGATGTGCTCGCCGGCGCCCTCCGGGTTCTCCACGACGTAGGTCTGCAGGCTCAGGTTGCTCAGCCCCCAGTGCCCGCCCTGGGCGGTGACCTGTCCCGCGTAGCGTGAGACGCCAGGGTGGCCGATCTCCATCCAGCGCCTGCCGGACGGCGGGCCCGGCGCACCGGAGCGGCCGAAGTCCAGTACGTCGCCGGGCGCCAGCGGTATCTGTTCGGGCCGGTCCGCGCCCGGTGGCGCGGAGGGCACCACGATGATGGTGTCCACGGTGTCCTCCTGGCCCTCGGCGGGCGTCAGGCCCGCGCGGGCGGGCCGGGTTCGGGGGCGGTGACGTCGAGGGAGTAGACGACGCCGCCGCCGCACGGGACGTACAGCACGTCGCCCACGAGGCTCGGAGGGGACTCGATGCCGCTCGACGTCGTCCGGGTGCCCTCGGGCGGCTCGGAGTACCACAGGGGATCTCCCGTGGCGCGGTCGAGGGCGGCGACGCGGCCTGTGGGGGTGGTGACGTAGATCCGGTCCGCGGCCACCACCGGCCGGCTGGGGTTGTCGAACCGCAGCCTCTCCCGCCACAGCCGGGCGCCGGTGCGGAGGTCGAGGGCGCTGACCGAGGAGTCGTCGGACGCCTGGTAGTAGACGTCCCCGACGATGACACCCTCTTCGTCCGGCAGCGCGCCCGGTCCCGGGCCCTGGGCGAGGAGGGTCACCCTGCCGGTGTCCGGGTCGAGTACACCGGTACGGTCCGGGCCGTCGCCGGTGGTGTGCAGTACGCCGACGACGATCCGGCCCGCGCCCGCGACCATCGGATAGAGGTAGTACGGGTGGCTCGTCGACCACCGGGGCTCGCCGTCGCGCACGGAGTACGCGGCCGTCACCATGGTCGCCTTGTCCTCGCCGACCGTGCCGCAGCCCGCCACAGCCGTCAGGCCCAGCATCTGGAGCCGGCACTCGTCCCCGCCGCCCGTCCGGTGGGTCCACAGCCGCTTCCCGCTGCGGGCGTCGTAGCCGGTGACCGTCCCCTGGATCGCGACCACCGCGACACCGCCCGCCATGTCCGCCAGGGGGCTGGTGGGGAACGTCTCCGCGGTGAGGCTCCGGTGCCACAGCGGTGCTCCGGTCGCGGCGTCCACCGCGTCGAGCCGCAGCGCGGGGGTGGCGTCGGTGGAATCGCGGCGTACGAGGACCACGTCGGACGAGACGGCGACGACAGTGGGCGTGACGAGGTCGTCGTCCGCGTACCACACCTTCCACAACGCGCGTCCGGTGGCCGCGTCGAACCGGTACAGCCTCCCGCCCATCCGCTCGGTGCAGTACAGCGCTCCGGCCACCGGCCGCACGCAGCCTGGCTCGGCGTACGTCCCGCTGCCGACCGACACCAGCCACGGCCGCCAGCCCGCCGGGGTCGCACCGGGCGGCCACGGCCCGCCGGGCGGCCCGTCGGCGCCGGTCACCGCGAACAGCGCGCTCGCCAGGGCCAGCGACGCCGCCGCCCGCCACCGGCCGCGGC
>NZ_JBFAXR010000133.1:0-22635 GCF_040680895.1 Streptomyces sp. NPDC051940
GTTCACCGCCCGGGTGAACATCGCGATCGGCCGCCCCGACGCCGACCTGGACGAGGAGCGGCTGACGGCCGCCGCCGCGTACTCCGGCGCCGACGCCCGCTCACGCTGCGGCCAGCGCCTCGGTCGGCGGCAACCGGGCCGCCCGCAGCGCCGGATAGAAGCCGGCCAGGCCCCCGATGACCAGCGTCGCCCCGAACCCGCCCGCCATCGCCCATGGCGGGACCACCGTCGGCCAGCCCTGGTAGGCGGCGTACCCCGTGGTGACGCCGATACCGAGCAGGACGCCGCCGATGCCGCCGAGGGCGGACAGCAGCAGGGACTCCGCCAGGAACTGGCCGCGGATCTGGCCGCGCGTGGCGCCCAGCGAGCGCCGCAGACCGATCTCCGCGCGGCGCTCCAGCACCGAGATCACCATGGTGTTGGCCACGCCCACCCCGCCGACCAGCAGCGCCACCGCGCCCAGCCCCAGCAGCAGACCGGTGAACGCCTTGCCCGCGGCCTGCTTGGCGGCCAGTGCGTCCGACGGCCGGGAGACCTTCACCTGGGACGGGTTCTGCGGATTGGCGGTGGGCCCCAGCACCGACTGCACCGAGGTGACCGCCGCGTCGTCGCTGCGGGTGTAGATGGTCGTCGGATGCCCGTCGAAGTCCAGCTCCGACTGCGCGGCCCGCCAGCCGATCAGCGCCGCGGTGTCCAGCTCCGGCGCCAGCGGGGCCGGCCGCAGGATGCCGACCACGGTGAACCACCGGCCGCCGACGAGCACCCGGATGTCCGGTCCCGCACGCCCGATGCCGAGCCGCTCGGCGGCCGTCGCCCCCAGCACCGTCGCCGGATAGCGGCTGGTGGCGGCGTTGAGCCAGGTGCCGCTGCGGAGTTCGGCGCCGGTCGCGGCTCGCAGCGAGGTGCGCGCGGCGTACGCGCCCAGTCCGCCGGTCTGCTCCTCGGGGATCTTGTCGGTGCGGTAGATGTCGCCCCCGTCGATCTTGCCGATGGCGGACACCGACGTGACCGGTCCGATCCGTGCCACCATCCGCTCGGCGGTGAGCGGTAGTTGTGCGTCCCCTCCGGTGAGCGTGTTCCCGGGGGAGACGGTGAGCAGGTTCGTGCCGAGCGCGGAGAGCGTGCGGTCGAGTTCCGCCCGGGACGACGCCGAGATGCCGACGACGGCCACCATCGCCGCGATACCGATCGCGATGCCCAGCGCGGACAGGAACGCCCTGAGCGGCCGGGTGCGCAGCCCCACCGCGCCGGTCTTCACCACGTCCCCCGGCCACATCCGGGCGGGGCGCAGGGTGTCGACGGCCATCAGCCCACCTCCGCGTAGCGCGCACCGGCCGTGTCGGCCGTGTCGCCTACGATCTGTCCGTCGCGCATCCGCACCTGGCGGGGGAGCGCGGCGGCGAGTTCCCGCTCGTGCGTGATGATGACGACCGTGGTGCCGGCCGCGTTCAGCTCCCGCAGCACGTCGAGCACGCCTGCCCCGGACGCCGAGTCCAGTGCCCCCGTCGGCTCGTCGGCCAGGAGCAGCGACGGCTCGCCCGCCACCGCCCGGGCGATCGCCACCCGCTGGCGCTCGCCGCCCGACAGCTCGTGCGGCTCGTGCTCCAGCCGGTGCCCGAGCCCGACCCGGTGCAGCACGGCCACCGCCCGCCGGCGCCGCTCGGCCGCCCGCAGCCCCGAATACAGCAGGCCGTCGGCGACGTTGTCGATTGCCGACGTACCGGCCGCCAGATGGAAGTGCTGGAAGACGAAGCCGATGTGCCGCGCCCGCAGCGCCGACAGCTCGCGGTCGGCCAGCTCCTGGACGGCGTACCCGTCGATGTGCACCGAACCGGAGCTGGGCCGGTCGAGCGTGCCGAGTACGTGCAGCATGGTCGACTTGCCGGAGCCGGACGGGCCGACGATGCCGACGAGTTCGCCCCGGGCGACGGTCAGCGAGACGCCGGCGAGCGCCGTCACCCCGCCCTGATAGCTCTTGGTGACGTCCTTCAGCGCGATCACTTCGGCATCCCCACCTTGGTGCCCTCGGCGATCCCGTCGCCGGAGACCTCCACGCGGCCGTTCGCGAACAGGCCGGTGGTGACGGGTACGTACCGGCTCTCCGTCCCCTCGACGACCTCCACCCCGAACCCGCCCTCCGCGAGGGCGAGCAGCGCGGCGACCGGAACGGTGAGCACGTTCTCGCGCTCGCCGGCGGTGAACTCCACGTGCACACCCGCCTGGTCGAAACCGCGCGCCGCCTTGCGACCCGCGGCGTCGGCGAAGCGGACGACGACTTCGACCTTCGTCTCCGCCTCGGTCTGCTGATCCGCGGGATGCAGGACGGTCGTCACGCCGGCGACGACGCCCTTCACCGCCGTACCGTCGGGGAAGAGCACGCGCACCGTGGCGCCCTTGCGGGCGAGCCGCTGGTCGGCGGTGTTCAGCTCGGCGGTGACGGACTTGTCGGTGCCGGTGTACGCCAGGACCTTCTGGCCCGGGCCGGTGGTGTCGCCCGTCTTCGCCTCCGTGCTGTCGACGCGCACCGCTCGCGGCGCGTACTGCACGCGGCCCAGCTCCAGCGCGCCGGTCTCGGGCAGGCCCAGGTCCTCCTGCCAGGCCTTCACCGCCTGTTCGGTGAGGTAGGTGAACTCCTCGTCCACGGTGAAGCCGGTGTAGCCGAGAGCAGCCAGGTTCCGCTCCAGTTGGCGCACGTCGTCGCCCTCGTCGCCGCGCCCCAGTGCGCGGTACGCGGGCAGCTTCCCGTACAGCAGCAGCACCGGCCGGTCGTCGACCTCGTACAGCGCCTGCCCCCGGGTGACCTTCGTACCGGACGCCGGTACGCGGGTCAGCGTGCCGGCCAGCCGGCTCGCGACGTCGGTCGTCGTGCCGTATCCCAGTTCGCCGTCCGCGGTCTGGATGTCCTGCAGGGTCTGCCGGGTTACCCCGGCGGTCTTCGGCGGGAGCCCGCCGTCCGCTCCGTCACCGGACGGGGAGCCGCCGCCGAGCCCCAGGGCGGCCACGGTGACCGCTCCGCCGGTGGCCACCGTGAACACGGCGGCGACGATCCGAGGGCCGCGGCGCCTGCGGCGGCGCCTCGGGGACACGGCCGCGGTGAGATCCTCCGCGGCGACGGTGTCAGCCATTGTTCGTCACCTTCTTGCCGTCGCCCATGCCGACGTCGCACTTCTTCTCCGCCGCCTTGAAGTCGGGGTCCTCCACGATCTCCGGACCGACGTTGATCCCCTCGCCGGGCTTCGGGTCCTTGAACGCCTCCACGCCGTTGTCGCGCATGCACGCGGCGTACTTCAGCATGTCCTCGCGCTCCTCGGCGTTGTCCTCCTCCGACGGCGGCGCGCCGGCGAACGCGCGGCAGGCCTCCAGCGCCTTGTCCTGCTTCTCCTTCTCCGCGGGGGTGGTGGCGGACAGCTGGATCCCCTCGCCGGGCTTGGGGTCCGCCACGTCCACGCCGTTCTCGCGCAGGCAGCGGGCGTAGCGCAGAACCTGCTCGTCTCGGCTGAGGGACGGCGAAGCGCTCGGGCTGCCCTTCTTCGAACCGTTCGCCGAGGCGACGCCGTTGTCGCCGCCGTCCTTCGCGCAGGCGGTGAGGGCGAGTGCGGTGGCTAGGGGCAGCAGTGCCAGCGCGGCGCGGGTGCGTGTGCGGTTCACGTCGTCTCCATGGGCCGGGGCCGGCCGGGCGCCGGCTTCCTGGAGGAGATGGAACGGGAGCGGCTGTTTCCCGGCCGTTTCCGTGACGGGGACGCCGCCCACCGGAGTGGACGGCCGCGCACTAACGCCGACGAAACACCCCCGTGGGCCAAGATGTCCGCAGGGGCCCTGTCCTTTGGGGAAGGACGGGTGGGCCCCGCCTACGAGAGGACGGCCGGGGATGCGGGTGCTGGTGGTGGAGGACGAGCCGATGCTCGCCGACGCGATCGGCGAGTGGCTGCGCGAGGAGACGCACGCCGTCGACATCGCGCACGACGGGGCGGCGGCCCTGGAACGGACCGCGGTCAACGACTACGACGTCGTCGTCCTGGACCGCGACCTGCCGGTCGTCCACGGCGACGACGTGTGCCGGGAGCTGGTCGGCTCCGGCGCACCGGCCCGTGTGCTGATGCTGACGGCCGCCGCGGACGTCACCGACCGGGTGGCCGGTCTGGGCCTCGGGGCGGACGACTACCTCACCAAGCCGTTCGCCTTCCCCGAACTGGCCGCCCGCGTGCTGGCGCTGGGCCGCCGCGCCCGCCCGCTGACCCCGCCGGTGCTGCGCCGCGCGGGCATCACCCTCGACCCGGCGCGGCGCGAGGTGTTCCGCGACGGACGGTACGTCCCGCTGTCGAAGAAGGAGTTCGCCGTCCTCGCGGAGCTGCTGCGGGCCGAGGGCGCGGTGGTCTCGGCGGAGCAGCTGCTGGAGAAGGTCTGGGACGAGAACGCCGACCCCTTCTCCGGCGTCGTCCGGCTGACCGTCCTGAAGCTGCGGCGCAAGCTGGCCGATCCGCCGGTGGTGCGGACCGTGGTGGGAGTGGGGTACCGGATCGCATGAGGCGGATACGGATGCTGCCGCGCCGGCTCACCCTGCGGGCCCGGCTGACGCTGGTGTACGGCGGGCTCTTCCTGGTGGGCGGGCTGGTGGTGCTGGGCGTCACGTACACGCTCTTCGACCAGCGCTTCGGGGAGAGCGGCATGACCACCCACATGGAGACCGCGCCGGGGGCGACGCCGCCCACGGACGGCACGCCCGTCTTCAACGAGCAGAAGGTCCCCGAGGACATCCGCGACGCGGCGGGCAGCACCCTGCTCACCCAGGGCGCCATCGCCCTCGGCGTGGTCGGCGCCGCCGCCGGCGGCCTCGGCTGGCTGATCGCCGGGCGGGTCCTCGCACCGCTGCACCGCGTCACCGACACCGCCCGCCGGATCGCCGCCGCGCCCGCCGCGGACCGCGGACTGCACGAGCGGATCGCGCTGGACGGGCCCGAGGACGAGGTGAAGGAGCTGGCCGACACCTTCGACACCATGGTCGAACGCCTCGACCGCTCCTTCGACGGCCAGCGGCGCTTCGTCGCCAACGCCTCGCACGAGCTGCGCACCCCGCTGACGGTCGGCCGGGCCGTGGTGGAGATGGCCATGCACCGCAAGGCGGCCTCGCCGGATGTCCGCCGGCTGGGGGAGCAGCTGCTGCAGATCAACACCCGCCACGAGCGCCTCATCTCCGGCCTGCTGCTCCTCGCCGGCTCGGAGAACGAGGTGCTGGACCGCGTTCCGGTGGACCTCGCGGACATCGCCGCCCATGTCGTCGGCCAGAGTGCCGACGAGGCGCGGCGGTGCGGGGTCGCCGTCCACGACAAGACCGCCGAGACGACGGTGCGCGGCGACGCGCTGCTGCTGGAGCGGCTGGTGCACAACCTGGTGGAGAACGGCATCCGGCACAACGCCGAGGGCGGCTGGGCGCGGGTCGAGACCCGTACGGACGAGGCGGGGCGGGCGGTGGTGGAGGTCGCCAACTCCGGGCCGGTCGTCCCCGCGTACGAGATCCCCGCCCTCTTCGAGCCCTTCCGCCGCCTCGGCGCGGACCGCGTGATCACCGCGACGGGCGCCGGTCTGGGCCTGTCAATCGTGCAGACCATCGCGCGCGCCCACGACGGCGACGTGACGGCCGTCCCGCGACCGGAGGGCGGACTGACGGTGACGGTGACCCTGCCGGCGCTGTGACCCGCCGCCCCTCAGCGGCGCCGGGCGACGACCAGCCGGCAGCGCGGGCTGCCGTCGGCACGCCGGCCCAGCTCCCGCAGCGCCAGGGTGGTCACGTCGAAACCGGCCTCCGCCAGCTCACGCCGTACGTCGGGCAGCCGGAAGGTGCGGTAGTACATGACGAACCGCGGCCACCACACCGCGTTGCGCACCCGCATCGCCGCGTCGAACCCCCACAGCGACCAGTAGCCCCACGAGCCGACACGCGGCGGCGCCACGATGGGAAACGCGAACACGCCTCCGGGGCGGAGCACCGCGTACACCTCGGCGAACAGCGCCGGCCGCTCCCGGGGGAGGAAATGGCCGAACGCCCCGAAACCGGTCACCAGATCGAACGCGGAGGTGAACGGCAGCCGGCGCACGTCGCCCCGCACCCACCGCACCGCCGGGCCCTCGTCGCGGGCCGGGAGGGCGGCCCGGGCCCGCGCCAGCATGCCGGCGCTGAAGTCCACGCCGACCACCCGGTCCGTACACACCTCGCGCAGGACGCCGACACCGGCGCCCGTCCCGCAGCAGTGGTCCAGGCCCGTACGGAACGGACCCAGCGGACGCAGGGCGTCCGCCACCGCGAGCAGAACCCGGTCGGAGGTGCGGTACGGCGACACGTCGAACTTCGGGGCCAGCAGGTCGTAACCGCGCTCCACCGAGGACAGCGCCTGGACGGCGAGCTCGCGGAAGGTCGGGCCGTCGGAAGGTGACATCGCGATCACAGTAACCGGTGGGGCGGGATGTCTGCGCGGGCCAGGAATATTCGTGAGACGGCGGATTCTCCGCTAGAGTCCGGCACTACCGCCTTTGCGCGGAGGGGGATCACACATATGGACGCATACGTACGACGACCGTGCGCCCGGTGCAGAGCCATCGGGCCATGCGACTGCGCGCGCAGGGACGCCGAGGCGGAGCAGCCGCTGCGCATCCGCCCGTACGTGCCGGCGCCTTCCCCCACCCTCCTCCAGGCACCCCTCCCGCACGAACCGGCCACGGCCCCGCTGCCCGCCCCGGCCGTCGCCGACCTCGGCCTGTTCGCCCCGGAGCGCCCCGGCCCGCCGCCCCGCGCCACCGGCACCGACCTGGTCCGCTACGAACCGCCCGTACGCTCGGGCGAGATCGAACCGTACCGCGGCCGCCGCGGCGCCCACCGCGCTCCGGCTGGACGCCGCAGGCTGATGGCCGTCCTCGGCGCCGTCGCCGCGGCGGCGGCCACCGCCGGGGTGGTGACCCTCGGTCTCAAGGCGTTCGAGGACGGCAGCCGTCCCATCGAGGTCGCGCCCGACCCCACGAACTCCACCCTCGACCTGCTGCCCGACGACGACGCCGCCTCCGAGAGCCCGTCGAAGGACGGCAAGAGCGGCAAGCCGTCGGCGTCCGCCAGCGGAAAGCCGAGCGGCAGCCCCAGCCAGAGCCCCGCCAAGGGCGACGCGACCAGGCCGGCGGGCGGACAGCCGGGCGGTGCCACCTCGGCGCCCGGCAGCACCCAGCCGGCCCCGCCGCCGCCGTCCAGCCCGGCCGGCAGCACCTCGGCGCCCCCGGCGTCCCCGCCGACGCTGAGCCGGGGCGACAGCGGGGCGGAGGTCGTCGAACTGCAGAAGAGGCTGGACCAGCTGAACCTGCTGACCGGCAGCGTGACCGGCGAATACGAAGGCAACACGGTCCGAGCCGTGACCCGCTACCAGCAGGCGCGCGGGATCACCTCCGACGCCACGGGCGTCTACGGGCCAGCGACGCGCGCGTCGCTGGAGTCGGAGACGTCCGAGCCGTAGCCCGCCGCGATCTCGTCCGTCTCCGGCTTCGCATCGTCCGTCTCCCGCTTCACGCCGTCCGCCTTGGGCAGCGGACGCAGCCCTGGCGCCAGCGCCAGGGTGACGGCGACCGAGGCGGCGGCCATCACGCTCATCGCGGCAGCCGGCGACAGCAGCTGCGCGACCCCGCCGGCCAGCGCGGCGCCCACGCCCTGCATGGTCAGCATCCCGGCGGTCTGCAGGCCCATCGCCTGCCCGCTCAGCTCCCGCGGCGTCAGTGCCATCAGCCGCTCCTGCAGCAGCAGCGACGCCGCGAAGCCCACGGACGCGCACAGCGCCGCCAGCATGGCGACGGGCAGCGGGGGGCTCAGGAAGAACACCAGGTACGGCGCGGCGAGCAGCAGCCGCAGCGGCGCCGCCAGCCGCTCGCGCAGCGCGGGCGGGACGAAGCGACCCAGCACGGTGTCCCCGGCGAGCATGCCGGCCGCCGCGGCGGAGAAGAGCAGACCGGCGTTCTCAGGCTCGTACGACACGAACAGCGCCTCGCAGCCCACGACGAGCCCGTTCGGCACCCATCCGGCGAGGAACACGTACCGCCGCGGCACCGACGACCACAGCACGGCGTTCACCCGCCACGTCTCGCGCACCGACGGCCGCCCGGCGACGCGCGGCGCCCGCCGCCGCAGCCCGAACCGCGCGACGCCCGCCGCCAGGGCGAACAGCGCCGCGCACAGCACCAGCGTCGCGCGCGGCGACAGCACGACCACCAGCAGCCCGCTCACGGCGAAGCCGCAGACCTGCATGGTGCCGTTGGCCATGTTGAGCACCGACCGGCCCAGCACGAAGCCGTCCGGGGGCAGTACGTCGGTGAGCAGCCCGTAGCGCACCCCGCCGCCCACCGATCCCACGACGCCCTGCCCGAGCAGCACCACGAAGACGCCCCACACCGGCAGCCCCGGCAGCGCCAGGACGGCCGCGCCGAGGGCGAAGACCAGCGCGATGCCCGACATCGCCGCCCGCGGCGGCAGCCGGTCGGCCGCCGACATCAGGAAGGTGGCGCCGATCACCTGGGTGAACGCGGTGCCGAACATGCTGAGGGCGGACAGCAGCGGCGACTCGGTGGCCCGGTAGACGAGCGTGGCGAGTGCCAGACCGCCCATGGTCTGGGCTGCGCTGTGCACGACGGCCGTGGCGAAGAGCGGTGTGAACTGAGGCTGGCGGAACAACTCCCGGTAGGTGCGCATGCCGGGGAGTCTGCGGGGGCCTTGCGGCCGTCCGTTATTGTTTCGCCCCTACGCGAAAGGGGGCGGGCGGTCATGGGGCTGTGGCTGCTGGACACGGACACCCTGGCGGGCAGCCGCTTCAGCGTCTCCGAGCTGGCCGAGGTGACCGCCGTGTTCCTGATGCTCCAGGAACGGCGCGCCAAGCACCCGGGGGAGCACGAGACGCTGACCGCCCACGCTCCCGCGTACCGCGAACTGCTCGCCGCCGACCCGGTCCTCGACACGCTCGCCGACGCCGTGGTCGGCCACCGGGCCTGGCTGGCCGACTTCCTCACCCCCGCCACCGCGTACGAGCCCGGGCACACCTTCGAGGAGGAGCTGGCGGTCGTCCGCGCCACCGCGCCCCACCAGGCACGCGCCGACCTCGTCGTCTCCCGCCCCGGACCGCTGCCGCCCGTCCTCGACCGCGACGACGTGCCCGAGCTGCTCGGCGGGCTGCTGACCTGGGTGTGGACGCGGATCGTACGGCCGGAGTGGCCGCGCCGGCGGCGCGCCCTTGAGGCCGACATCGTCGCCCGCACCCGCCACCTCACCCAGGGCGGCTGGTCGGCGGCGCTCGACGACATGCGGCCGGGGATGCGGTGGCTGGGCGAGGGACGGCTGCAGATCAACATGCACGACTACCCGCCGAAGGACATCTCCGGCAAGCGACTGCTGTTCATCCCCGTCACGCCGTCGCGGGGGTGGGTGGCCTGGGACCTCAGCGATCTGTACGTCCTCACCTACCCCTGTCACGGGGTGCTGGCCGGGGCGGACCGGGAGCGGCAGCCGCCGCTGGCGCTGGGCCGGCTGCTCGGGCCGCACCGGGCGGCCGCGCTGATGCTGCTCGGCACGCCGATGAGCACCACCCAGCTGGTGGCGCTGACCGGCCAGGGGCTCGGCTCGGTCGGGCGCCATCTGAAGGTCCTGTACGACGCCCGGCTCATCGCCCGCCGGCGCTCGGGGCGTTCGGTGCTGTACTACCGCACCGAGGCGGGCGACGTGCTGGTGCGGGCGCAGACCGGCCCGGTGCGCTGACGACCGGCGGCGCACCTCACGGGCCCGGCGGGGTGAGCCGCGACTGGGCACGGTGGATGAGCGTGTCGCGGGCCTCGCGGTGGTCCTGGATGAGCTGGGCGAGGCGGGTGCGGTCCAGCGGCTGTCCGCCGCGGACCTCGTCGCACATCGGCAGCAGGGCCCGGCGCATCCGGCGGGCCGAGTCGCGCACCTCGTCCGTGCGGGCGCCGGTGAGCAGGCTGATGAGCTGGGACTTCTCGTGCAGGGCCTCGTATGCCTGCAGCGCCGCCGCGGCCTCCTCCGCCAGGCCGGCCGCCCCGCTGTCGCGGGCGTTGCGCCAGCGCAGCAGTCCGCGCAGCGCGCGATCGGCTGTCGCGAGGTAGTCGGCCAGCGCCGTCAGGAGCGTCTGGTCCCAGCGCACGGCCATCTCGCGCCGGTGCAGCGCGTGTTCCCGCCAGGCCTGCAGCAGCGCTCCCGTCATGGTGCCCACCAGAGCCGAGATCGTTCCCACCCATGTCGCGTCCACGCACCGGAGGTTAGGGGCCGGGTGCGCCGGGTTGTAGGGGCCGGGCGGTCTCATCGTGGTCGGTAACCGGGCGGGTTCCCTTCGCGGTCAGTGGCCGCGGAACGCCTCCTCCAGCCACCACGACGACCGGCGGACGACCTTCGCGTCCAGCAGGAGCGGGCTGTCGCGTGGGCCCGCGAGCCAGTCGTCGACCGCGGCGAGGTCGGCGCGGGTGCGGACGGTGGCAGCCGTGCAGCCGAAGCCGCGGGCGATCGCCGCCAGGTCCGCCGGCGGGAAGGTCACCGTGTCCAGCGGATGGCCGAAGGGCCCGAAGTGGTGCACCTCGGCGCCGTACGCCTCGTCGTCGTACACCGCGATCAGCAGCCCGAGGCGCAGCCGCACCGCCGTCTCCAGCTCGGCGACGCCCATCAGCGCGCCCCCGTCGCCCAGCGCCGCCACCGTCAGGCGGTCCGGGCGGGCCAGCGCGGCGCCGATGGCGGTGGCCAGGCCGAGGCCGATGGACTGGAACGCCTGGGTGAAGACCAGGCCGTCGGCGTCGGGTACGGAGAGGAACACCGCCGGATGGCCCATGAAGTTCCCGGAGTCGACGGCCACGGTGCGCTCGGCGGGGAGGAGGTCGTCCAGGGCGGTCGTGAGGAGGTGCGGGTCGATCCGGTCGGCCGTCGAGGCGTCGGTGTGCGGCACGTGCCGCCAGCGGCCCTCGCGTGCGAGCCGTTCGGCGAGGCCGGGGAGCCGGTAGCCGCGGCTGCCGTGGCCGCGGCGCGCCAGCTCCGCCTCGACGGCCTGCGCCGTTCCGGCCGCGTCGCCGGTCACGGCCACGTCGGCCCGCCGGTGGGCGCCGAGTTCGGCGGGCTCCAGATCGACCTGGGCGACGACGGTCTTCTCGCCGACGAGTGTGCCGTGGCGCAGGGTCCACATGTTCAGCGCGCAGCCCCAGCCGACCAGCAGGTCCGCGCCGCGGATCAGCTCCGCCGCCAGGGGAGTGGCGAAGCCCCCGCTGACGTCGAGGTCGTAGGGGTCGCCGAGGAACAGGCCGCGCGCGACGGCCGACGTCGCGAGCAGCGCGCCGGTGCGCTCGGCGAGGACCCGCAGCGGTTCGCCCGCTCCGGCCAGCCGGGCACCGCGCCCCGCGATGAACACGGGCCGGCGGGCAGCCGCCAGCGCGTCCGCCAGCTCGGCGACCGACGCGGCCGACGGCACGGGGTGGTGCACCGGCGCGGGCCGCGGCACCTCGAAGGGCCGTGGTGCCTCGGCCGCCTGGACGTCCAGGGGCAGGTTCAGCAGCACCGTCCGGCGCTCGCATACGGCGGTGCGCCAGGCCCGTGCGACGTCCTCGGCGGCGCTCGCGGGGCTGTGCACGCGCTCGGGGACGGCGCCGACCGCGGCGGCCAGCGCGCCCTGGTCGATCCGGAAGTTGGACCGTACGGCCGAGGCCGCCGCCTCACCGGCGAGCACCAGCAACGGGGTGCGGCTCTTGGCCGCCTCCGTGATGCCGGTCACGGCGTTGGTCAGCCCCGGCCCCTGATGCACCGAGACCACGCCCGCCTCGCCGGACACCCGGGCGTACGCGTCGGCCATCACCGCGGCGCCCGCCTCGTGGCGGGCGGCCACGAACCGGGCGCCTCCCGCGGTCAGGGCGTTGGTCACGTGGAAGTTGCCGCTGCCGACCACGCCGAAGACCGTGCGCACGCCGAGACCCGCGAGTGCGGTGCCGACCGCCGCGGCGACGTTCACCGCTCGACGAGGGCCAGCACGCGGGACGGGCTGCCCGAGCCGCCGACGATGGGCAGTGGGGCGGCGACGAGCAGCGCGCCGCGCGGCGGCAGCCGGTCGAGGTTGCGCAGCTGCGTCAGACCGTACTTGCCGGCGCCCAGCAGGAAGGAGTGGCAGGGGAACGCCGGGTCGAAGCCGTGCGCCGCCCCCGCGTCCGTACCGACGGTCTCCACGCCGACCCCGATCAGCGGCGTCTCCTCGGCGATCCAGCGCGCGCACTCGACGGACAGCCCCGGTGTGTGCGGCCCCGTCTCATCGGCGTTGAGGAACGCCGCCGCGTCGTCGGCGCGGCTGTCCCAGCCTGTGCGGTACAGCAGCCAGCCGCCCTCGGGCAGCGGCCCGTGGGTCTTGGTCCACGCGAGGATGTGGTCGGGCTCGAGCAGGAAGTCGGGATCGGCGCCTGCCTCCGCGGCGGCGTCCAGCACGACGGCCGGCGCCACCAGCTGCCCGGCGGGCACCTGGGAGACGTCGGCGCCGTCGCGCCCGGTCACCCAGTGGACGGGTGCGTCGAAATGGGTGCCCGTGTGTTCGCCGGTGGTGATGTCGTTCCAGTACCAGGCGGGGCCGCGCTCGTCGTAGCGGCTCAGCTCGTGCAGGGCGAAGTGGCGGGTGTTGGCGAAGGGTTCGGGGAGCTGGAGGATGGGCGTCGCCTCGGACAGCGGCGCGGTGAGGTCGACGACCTCCACCTCACCGGCGGCCAACGCGGCGGCCAGTTGCTCGAGCAGGGCCATGCTGCCTCCCACGGCGGGCGCAGGGGATACCGAGGGCGACGGTAACACCGTTCGGCGGCCGCGGGGTTGGGGTGTGCCGCGCCTATTTGACACTTCCCGCCGTCAGTCCGGAGCGCCAGAAGCGCTGGAGGGAGAGGAAGGCGATGAGGAGCGGGATGAGGGACAGGGCGGCGCCGGTGATGGTGACGTTGTACGGCACGCCGTTGTTGAACTCGGCCCGCCAGTTCGCCAGGCCCACGGTCACCGGCTGCAGCCGGTCGTCGCTGAGCATCAGCACCGGCAGCAGGTAGTTGTTCCAGCTGCCCACGAACTGGAAGAGGAAGACCGTCACCAGCGCGGGCGACATCGCGGGCGCAGCCAGCCGCCAGAAGATCCGGGCCTCCGTGGCGCCGTCGACCCGTCCGGCCTCGAGGAGCTCGTCGGGCACCGCGGCGGCGGCGTAGACGCGGGACAGATAGACGCCGAACGGGCTGACCACGCTCGGCAGCAGGACCGCCCAGTAGCTGTTGACGAGTCCGGTCGCGCTGAACATCAGGTACAGCGGCAGCGCGAACATCGACGCGGGGACCAGCACCGCGCCGAGGATCACGTTGAAGACGAGGTCCCGGCCGCGGAACGCGAACTTCGCCAGGGCGTGCCCGGCCATCGCCGAGATCGCGGTGCTGACGGCGGCGCCCGTCGCGGCGTAGAGGAAGCTGTTGCCCATCCAGCGCAGGAAGATGCCGTCGTCCTGGTGGAACACGTCCTTGACGTTGGTCCACAGGTCGAAGTGGGAGAACCACAGGCCGTTGGTGGTGAAGAGGTGGCCCTTGTTCTTGGTGGCGGTCACCAGCAGCCACCACGGCGGGATCAGCGTGTAGAGCGCGAACAGGAGGAGGACGGCGTTCACCCCGGCGCGGCTGGTGAGCCCCGCGCCCCCACGGGTGCCGGTCGCGCCGGGCGAGGTCCGCGTCATGATCCCATCCCCTTGCGCTGGGTGTACTTCAGGAAGCCGAAGGACAGGACGAAGGTGAGCAGCGCGAGGACGACCGACTCCGCGGCGGCGAAGTGGTAGTCGTTGAGGTTCGTCGCGTACTGGGTGGCGAGGATCGGCGTGTACGTGCCCGTGATACTGCCCGCGACCCGCCGGAGGATCTCCGGCTCGGTGTACAGCTGGGCGGTGCCGATGATCGAGAACACCGCCGTCAGGACCAGCGCGGGCCGGACCAGCGGGATCTTGACGTGCCAGGCCAGCCGCCAGCCGGAACAGCCGTCGAGCCGTGCCGCCTCGGAGAGTTCGGCCGGTATCGCCTTCAGCGCCGAGTGGATGATGAGCATGTTGTAGCCGGTCCAGGCCCAGGTGAGCATGTTGCCGATGGAGACCGGCACCAGGGTGTCCGACAGCGGGTCGAGGGATATGCCGACGCTCTCCAGGGCCGCCGTGACGGGGCTGATGCTCGGCATGTACAGGTAGGACCACATGATCGCCGCGATGGCCCCGGGGAGTGCGAACGGCAGGAAGTACACCAGCTGGAAGGTGCGCTTGAACCGTGCCGCACGCGAGTCGATCAGCAGGGCCAGCAGCAGCGCGAGTCCGAGCATGACCGGCACCTGCACCAGCCCGATCAGGAAGACGCGCAGCAGCGAGGCGAGGAACGCCGAGTCCCGCAGGGCCTCCGAGTAGTGGGACAGGCCCGCGAACGCCGTGGTCGACGGCCCGAGCCCCAGCCCGCTGCGCCGGACCTCGAAGAAGCTCTCGTAGACGGCGTACGCGATCGGGGCCAGCATCATCGCGGCGAACAGCACCCCGAACGGGGCCAGGAACAGCACCGCCGAGCGGGTACGCCGCCGGCGGGCCGGCGACCCGCCCGGGCCGGACCCGGATCGGCGGACCGGGCGGGCGGTCCGCGGGGACAGGGTGGTGGTCACGGTGGTGGTTCTCCTTGTTCGGCGGGTCGGTGAGGGGTCGGCCGCCCCCGGCGCGGCGCAAGGGACATGCGCCGGGGGCAGCCGGGCTCGGGTGGGTCAGCTGGTGACGGACAGACCCTGGTCCTTCATCGCCGCCACGGTCTTGTCCTGCACGGTCGCGGCGACCTCGGGGACCGTGCTGCCGCCGCCCTTCGCCTTCTTGAGCCCGTCCACGAAGTCGGACTCCACCTGGTTCATCGTCGGTCCCCACACCCAGTCCGGGCTGGTGTTCTCGGCCGCCGCCCGGAACACCTCGTACGTGTTCTGGCCGCCGTAGTAGGGGGAGGGCTCGTTGACCGCGGGAAGGCCGAGTCCGGCCTTGGCCGCCGGGTAGATGCCAGTATTCTTGATCAGGTTCGTCACGCTGCCGGTGTCGGTGCTGAACCAGCGGGCGAACTCGGTGGCCTCCTTCGCGTGTTCGCAGCCCTTGAGCACGGCGGTGGTGGAGCCGCCGTTGTTGCCAGACGCCTTCTCGCCGGCGGTCCACTGCGGCATCGGGGCGACCGCCCACTTGCCGGCGAGGTCCGGCAGGTTGGTCTGCAGCAGGGGCGCCGCCCACGCGGCCGTGATGAGGGAGAGGACCTTGCCCTTCTTCGCGTCGTTGAACCAGGCCTGGCCGAGCGGGCCGTCCGCGGTGTAGAGCAGGTCGTCCTCCTGCAGGTCCTGCCAGTACGCCGTGACCTTCCGGGTCTCCGGGCCGTCCATGGTCACCTGCCACTGGTCGTTCGCCGTGCCGAACCAGTGCCCGCCCGCCTGCCATACGTATCCGGCGGTGTCGTAGGCGTCGGTGAGCGAGTTGATCAGGCGGACGGACGGGTCCGCGTCGTGCACCTTGCGCGCGGCGGCCGCGAACTCGTCCCAGGTCCCGGGCACGGCGATGCCGTACTTCTCGAACAGGTCCGTGCGGTAGAACAGGGCCGTCGGGCCGGTGTCCACGGGGATGCCGTAGACCTTGCCGTCGAAGCCGGACTGCCGCCAGGTCCAGTCGACGAACTGGTCCTCGCCCTCGGCGGCGTACTCGGTGATGTCCTGCAGCGCGCCGGTCACCAGGAAGGTGGGCAGGGTCTCGTTGCCGACCTGGGCCAGGCAGGGCGCGTTGCCCGCCTTCACGGCGTTCTGCATCTTCGCGTAGCCGCCGCCCGCTCCGGACTGCACCTTCTGGAACCGGACCTGGACGTCCGGGTGGCTCTTGTTCCACAGCTCGACCGACTTGTCGTAGCCGGGCGCCCAGCCCCAGAAGTCCAGGGTGACCTTCCCACCCGCCGCCGCCCCGTCGCTGCTGTCGCCGCCGTCCGATCCGCAGGCCGTGGCCAGGCTGAGCGCCGCCAGCGCGAGCAGGGCGGCGGCAGCGCGGCTGCCTCGTCCCCTGGTCCTTCTCCGTCGAGTCATGGTTCGAACGCCCCTTTCCGCAGGCCTTGAAGTGCCGTGAGCCTCGCATGCATCGATAGGTCGGTCAATTGATAGTTACGAAACAAGTCTTGGACTTTTGGTCCCGTCGCCAGGACAGTAGAGCGGCCGGCGGAGGCCGCGCAGCGAATACCCCGGGTCGCCCGGCGCGTTCGCCGGGTCGCGCGGGGAGGAATGGTTCGTACTCTTCGCCGGTGTCAGCTCCGGGGCAGGGCCACACCGCCCGACCAGCCTTCCTGGTCCCAGCCGACGCCGGGCGCGGTCGGGGCGCGGAGCAGCCCGTCGGAGCCCACCGAGGGCTCGCGGACCACGGGGTTGGTGAGGACGAAGGACTCGTAGTACGTGGTGTTGGGGATCGCCATGCACAGATGCGCGTTGACGATGCCGGATCCGTGCACCTCGGCCCGCAGCAGGAAGCTCTCCGCGAGGTGGGCCACCCGCATCGCACCGGTGATCCCCGCCTTGTACTGGGCGCTGGTCCGCACGCTGCCCGCGGCACCGGAGGCGATGAAGTCGGCGGCGTTCATATGGGCGCCGTCGGAGGTCTCGGCGACGAGCAGGGGGACGGACACCCGCTCGGCGAGCCGGCGGTACGCGGTCACGCTGAACTCGCGCATCGGCTCCTCGTACCAGGTGTAGCCGGCCTCCGAGAGGGCCTCGCCCAGATAGACCGCGTCGGCGAGGTCGAAGGCCGCGGAGCCGTCGTACATCAGCGGAACGGCGTCGCCGGTCTTCTCCCGCAGCTTCTGGCAGAGCCGGGCGTCCTCGCGCGCGTCGCCCCACGCGTGCAGTTTGATCGCCGCGAAGCCCGCCTCCAGGCACTGCTCCGCGACGTCCAGGTACTCCTCGACGCTGGCGAAGGTCGCGGTGCTGGCGTAGGCGGGTATGGACTCGCGGTAGGTGCCCAGCAGCTGGTGCACCGGGAGCCCGGCGGCCTTGCCCGCCAGGTCCCACAGGGCGGTGTCGACGAGCCCGAGGACATAGATCGGGAACTCCTCGATCCGGTCCAGCTCCCACAACCGGTGCCACAGCAGCTCGCGATGGGACGGATCGCGTCCCAGGAGATCCTCGCGGATACGCCGCTCCACCAGGTCCTGGAGGATCGCCCCGCGCCGCGTGTGCGCCTCCCCGTACAGCCCGTCGTCGGTGTGGACGCGCAGGATGCCGCCCACCGCCGGCCCCTCGGAGCCGGGCAGGCCCCGGCGCCACCTGAAGACGGGCTGGGCCGGCAGGTCGACCAGTTCCACACTCACGTCGGTGATACGCATCTTGCCCCTTACGTCGGCAGACCCAGCGCGGCTGCCGGGTCCGTCGGCAGCGCGGCTCCAGATGTATCACATTCATTGAATGGCCAACAGAAGGCATAGTTGCGCTTCATGCCTTGACTCGGTCCGCGCGGACTACCCATACTCCCAACGCACTTGACTGGTCGTACCTGCGGTTGCCGCAGCGAGGGCAGGGGTCTGCCGTCCCAGCCCGCCCGGCCAAGAGTCTGAAGCATGTGCGCCAAACCGGCTCGAGAGATCACAGAAGGAGGTAGCAGTGAAGAGATTGCGTCAGATCATTTCCAGCGTGGCCGCAACCGCGATGGTGCTCGCGGTCACCGTCATCGGCAGCGGCCTCGCCGCACCGCGGGCCCATGCGGTCCAGACGACGGGAACGGCGCCCTACCTGAACCAGTGGGCGGTTTCCGGTCCGTACACCGACCCGGTGGTCGAGCGGTCCGCCGCTCCCGTCGTTCCCGCCCTGGGTACGCCTTTAAGCGACCCGGACGGCCAGGAGAGATCCACCTGGCAGTACTTCGACGACCGGGTCTTCAACCGGAACTATGACGACTACAACGACCTGCTGGGCTATTTCGACGTCAAGCAGGGGCAGGCGACGTCCGACAAGTGGGTCGTGGCGGCGAGTTACGTCTACAGCCCGGCAGCGCGCACGGTTCAGTGGCGGGTCGGCGGATCGGGCGTGTACAACGTCTACGCCAACGACACCCCCGTGGGGAAACAGGACCGCGTCGCGTCCCGGGTGAGCAAGAACGGCACCGCGTATCCCGTCCGGCTGAACGAGGGCTGGAACAAGCTGGTCATCGAGATCCGGCACAAGAACCCCGGCCGTAACAAGAACTTCCTCGGCTTCTACACGAGGCTCTGCGACGACGCCGGCAACGCCGTTCCCGAACTGACCTACTCCGTTACGGGACCGAACGCGCCGGACGACCGGCTCACCGTCGCCACCAGCGGTCTGAGCATCGACCGGGACGCGTTCGAGGCCCGCAACGCGGAGGTGCCGGCGAACGACTACCCGTCCAACACGCTGCCCTACGCCTACGACGAGAACCCGTACGTCGGGATGGTCGCGACGATCGACGGAAAGCGCAACACGTCGGGTATCGCCCCGCAGGCGTCCCCCTTCACCTTCCAGGCCGCCGGCGGAAAGCCCGGCTACTCCTGGACGGTGTCCGAGGGTCAATTGCCGCCGGGTCTGACCCTGAAGGCGGACGGCCACATCGACGGCACCGTCTCGGACGGCGCCCACGGCGCGGCGCACAAGGACTACACCTTCACCGTGCGGGTGACCGACGCCCTGGGTGCCGCCGCGACGAGGCCGTACACCATCACGGTCAGGAAGAACCCGGTCGACTGGTTCACGGAAGGCAAGATGTCGGCCCTGTCGCACACGACGGGCACCATGCCGAACCTCTACGACCCGAACTACACCTACGACGAGTGGGCCCAGAAGGCCAAAGAGATGGGCATGAACCTGCTTTCCACGGAAAGCCTGCAGAACACCATCTATTACTGGCCGTCGCCGAACGCGAACCTGACCCCGGACAACAGCAACAAGCTGTACAAGTACAACGCCCTGTACCGGTCCGCGGACGGCACCTGGCGGGTGAAGGACCGGGTGATGCAGGCCAAACAGGCGGCGGAGCGTTACGGGCTGAAGTTCGGCGTGTACGTGTCGTCCCTGTACGAGGGCTCCGAGATCCTGGAGAGCGACATCCAGGGGCTCGTCGCCCGGTACAACCCGTGGTACTTGTTCGCCGACGGCGGTCCGGAGAGCTACTCCAACACCGACGTCGCCTGGAGCTCCGCGCGCAACTACAACGACCGGGTTCTCATCGACGCGAACCCCAACGCCCAGACCGGCGACCAGGACATCACGCTGCACGAGCGCGCCTTCTGGAACAGCGAGCCCTATCAGGACAGCCACTGGCGCAACGGAATCCTGCCGCAGGGAAGAAAGGTCGCCCACGAGGAGTGGAACGACCCCTACACCACGGCACTGGACGTCTGGACGCAGTACGCCAAGGGCAACGAACGTGACGACTGGAGAGAGGCGGCCAAGGAGCTGATCAACCAGTACGGCCACGGCTACGTCATGAACTACGACTCGTCCATCACCGTGACCCGCGGCATGGACAACCTGAGCAGCAACCTGGACAACACCAACATCTTCTCGATGGTGCCCGTCTCCTCGCAGCAGCTCTCCGACATGCGCGCGGGGATCGTCAACTGGATGGACAACCCCGGCGGACCCGACCTGCGCGAGTCGATGTACGGCACCCTGCCGTACACCCTGGACTACACGCTGCGGCCCGGCTGGTACACCGATCCGCAGAAGGCCATCGCCCACGGACAGGGGCCCGACTGGGGCTACGCCATGTCCCGTGACCAGTACGTCTATCTGCACATGATCAAGAACCAGATCTCCGGGGTGGCGAAGTCCGGCTTCACCGGTCAGTCCCGGCTGGACCGCGTGGGCCCCTTCGACCACCCGGTCGAGAAGGTCCAGTGGCTGAACAAGGGCGCCTCGCTGCCGTTCACCACCGAGAAGGCGGACGGGAAGTACTACGTCTCCGTCGACACGTCGGACGTGAGCGCGGACCCCATCGACACGGTCATCAAGATCCAGACGGCAAATCCGGCCCGAACGTACAGGATGACGAGCGTCAAGCTCTTCAGCGGCCAGACCTCGGCAGGGAGTCTGCAGCTCCGGGCCGAGAGCTACATGAACGACTACACCAACGTCCTCGCGCCCGCCAAGCTCAGGTTCAGGAGCGACGATCCCCGCGTCGCGACCGTCGGCGAGGCGACCGGAGCCGTCCAGGCCCAGGCCGACGGTGCCGCCACCATCACCGTGACGGCGACGTACGACGACGGTGTGAACCCTCCGCAGACCGAGACCGACACCTACCCGGTCGAGGTGCACGACGGGGCGATCTCGGCCGCACTCCCGCTGGTCGGCGTGAGTATGCGTACGAACGGGTCGCAGTTCTGGGGGCAGTTCCCCACGAACAAGGACGTGCCCGTGTCGTTCAAGGGCTTCACCCGCAAGGGCGGTGAGGTGGACATCCTCCGGGCCTCGAACGTCAGGTACCACTACGCGACGGTCGACGGCAGGCGCGACAACCCGACCGGAAAGATCGTGGTCGACGAGGTGCCCGCCGGCCAGGTCCCGTTCGTGGTCGAGGACAACACGATGCGGTTCACCGGCCGGGTCTCCACGCCCACGATGTACAGCTACTGGGCCGACATGACGGTCGACGGGAAGACGTACACGTCGACCCGGAACTACATCACCCTGATACCGGACCACGACGCGGCGGCCGGAATCGCCCCGAAGGTGACCAGCGACAGCAGCCACGCCCGCACGCTGTCCGACGGGGTCATCAACGACAAGTCCGGCGGGAACCGGGCGAAGTGGGAAGCGCCCGCAAGCGATGCGGACCCGAGCATCACGTACGACCTGCGCACCCCGCAGGACCTCACGCGCGTCAACGTCTTCTTCAACCACCACATGCCGAACGCCGACAACGTCACCTACCGCAACGTGCCGAAGAAGGTGAAGATCGAGTACAGCGCCGACGGCTCCCACTGGACCACCGGCAACGAGACGAACACCCTGTCCGGCGCCGGGCTGCCGACGTCGAGGAACACGCTGGCCGTCCCGCGGAGCGACACGACGCTGTACGCGTGGGAGCAGGAGGGCCTGTACTACAACTATCCGGTGGATCCGGACAAGCCCAGCGTGCACGCCCGGTACGTGCGGATCTCCTTCCCCGGCGGCGGCCAGGACGGCAGTCCGGTCGACGTCCTGGAGGCCCAGGTGTTCTCGCTGCGGGACCTGACCGCACTGGGCGGCATCCGAGTCGAACCGGAGGCCGGGGCGGACGGCCTGACGGCGACGGTCGACGTGACGGGCTCCTCCTTCCTCGGCGAGCCTCTCGACCTCAGGGAGGCGGATCTCCGGATCACCAGCGACGACCCCTCCGTCGTGACCGTCGGCGCGGACAGGGAGCTCTCGTCCGCCGGCGAGGGACGGGCGAAGGTCACCGTCACCGCGGAGCTGGCGGGCTACCGTGCGAGCGACCACTTCTACGCCGACGTGGACGCGGACGGACGCATGACGTTCCCCACGTTCCTGAAGGACGTGAAGCTGGCGCTCGGCACGAGGACGGTCAAGGTCGGCGAACCGGTGATCGGGACGATCGACGCGAGGCTGAGCACCGGCGAGAAGGCCAACCTGTCGAAGGCGAAGACCGGCTACGTGCTGGGCGACAGCCGGCTGGCAGCCGTGCCGGGCAGCAACACCATCGTGCTGAAGGAACCGGTCACCGCCCCGTTCACGTCGACCGCGAAGGCGGTGGTGACACTGGACGGTGTGACGGTGGGGTCGGATCAGAGCACGATCACCGCGCAGAGCAGCAACATCGCCGGCTCCGCCACCGTCACCGTGTCCTCCGTCCGCGACCGCAACGGTGACCCGGACGGCGACGACCAGGACGACCGCTATCTGGGCGCGCGGGCGACGGACGGGAACAGGGCGACCTCCTGGGCGGCGAAGCAGGCGGACAGGAGCCCGTGGATCAGGCTTCAGTTCCCGTCGCCGGTGGAGGTCGACCGCGTCAATCTGGTCGACCGCGGCCACGACGTCAACCAGATCGTCGAGGGTCTTCTGGAATGGGAGGGCGGCAGCAAGAAGGTCACCGGCATCCGGTGGGACGGCCAGCCGGACAACGTCGTGCGGCTTGACGCCCCGGTCAGGACGAGCTGGCTGAAGTTCACCGTCGACCCGGACGGCGTCTACAGCAATCCGAGTGGCGCGGAGTGCGGCCTGGCCGAGTTCGAGGTCTACGAGGTGCAGAAGCCCAGGGCCGTCGTGGACTACACCGCGGTCGCCGTCGACACGAGGACCGGCGAGCTGCCGACGCTGCCCGCGCGGACCGAGGCGGTCTACAGCGACGGCACGACCGGCCCCGTCGACGTCACCTGGGAGCCGGTCACCGCGGACATGGTGGCCGACGAGGGCTGGTTCACCGTGCTCGGCACCGTGACGGGGACCTCGGCCAGGCCGAGGGCCGTGGTGAACGTCGGGGAACGGTAACCGCAGGGCGCACACGCAGTCGGGGGGGGGGGGGGGGGGGGGCGGCCCGCGCCGGCCGCGGCGGGGGGGGGGGCGCGCGCCGCGGTGGCGCGCGCCCGGGGGTGGGGGGGGGTTGG
>NZ_JBFAXR010000134.1:0-22318 GCF_040680895.1 Streptomyces sp. NPDC051940
GGGCGTGCCTGGCGGCGCCCCGGCCGCGCGCAGCGTTACGCCGCTTCCGCCACAGCCGTGCCCGGCGGCGCCGGTGCCGCCTCGGTCGCGCGGCGGTGCGATCGCCGCCATCCCTGCGCGCGGCGTTGCTCGGCTGCCGTCCTGACCGCCCACGGCTGTGCCCCCTCGGCGGGGAGTCGCGGTGGTTGCGCTCCGCGCCGAAGGCTGCGGATCCGCTGCGCCCGCCCGTGCCGCCCCTCGGGCGGCCCGACCGCCCGCAGCATTGCGCCACTTCCGCCACAGCCGTGCCCGGCGGCGCACCGGCCGCGCGCAGCGTTACGCCGCTTCCGCCACAGCCGTGCCCGGCGGCGGCCCGACCGCCCGCAGCGTTGCGCCGCTTCCGTCACGGCCGCGCCCGGCTGGGCGCAGGGTTACGCCGCTTCCACCACGGCCGTGCCCGGCGGCGCCCCGGCCGCGCGCAGCGTTACGCCGCTTCCGCCACAGCCGTGCCCGGCGGCGCACCGGCCGCGCGCAGCGTTACGCCGCTTCCGCCACAGCCGTGCCCGGCGGCGGCCCGACCGCCCGCAGCGTTGCGCCGCTTCCGTCACGGCCGCGCCCGGCTGGGCGCAGGGTTACGCCGCTTCCACCACGGCCGTGCCCGGCGGCGCACCGGCCCCGCGCAGCGTTGCGCCGTTTCCGACGCGGCCGTGCCCGGCGGCGCACCGGCCGGGCGCAGCGTTGCGTCGTTTCCGCCACCGCCGTAGGCGGCGGTGCCGGTGGCGCTGCCGCCGCCTCCCGGAGGGGGTTAGCGGCAGCCGCAGCGGGTGAGGGTTGAGGCCAGGGTGTCCAGGGTGTGTTGGGCTGTGTCGCGGTTGGGGGTGCCGTTCGTGAGGAAGGCGAAGGCCAGGAGGCGGCCGTCCGCGTCGACCACCGTGCCCGCCAGCGAGTTCACGCCCGTCAGCGTGCCCGTCTTGGCGCGGACCACGCCCGCGCCCGCCGCGTCGCCGTAGCGGTCGTCGAGCGTGCCGCTGAAGCCCGCCACCGGCAGGCCCGTGAGGACCGGGCGCAGGCCCGGGTGCGCGGGGTGGCCCGCGAGGACCAGGAGGCGGGCGAAGAACTCCGCCGAGGCGTGGTCCCGGCGGTCCAGGCCGCTGCCGTCCGCGAAGCGCGCGCCCTTCACCGGCAGGCCCAGCCGGGCGAGTTCGGCCGTGACCGCCCGCGACGCGCCGGAGAAGCTCGCCGCGCCGCCCGCGGCGATCGCCGTCTGCCGGGCCAGGGCCTCGGCGAGGTCGTTGTCCGAATTCGTGAGCGCCCGTTCCACGAGGGCGCCGAGCGGCGCCGAGTGCACGGCCGCCAGCTGCCCGGCCTTCGCGGGGGCCTCGGC
Organism: Streptomyces sp. NPDC051940; assembly: GCF_040680895.1. Taxonomy (NCBI): domain Bacteria; kingdom Bacillati; phylum Actinomycetota; class Actinomycetes; order Kitasatosporales; family Streptomycetaceae; genus Streptomyces; species Streptomyces sp. NPDC051940. The sequence goes on from NZ_JBFAXR010000134.1 coordinate 1,364, forward strand.
GGGGGCGGGCGCCCCCGTCAGCTTCACGCCGTGGTCCGCGAGCCGGGTCGCGAAGAGGCGCGCCGCCTCACCGGCCGGGTCGCCGGAGCGCGGCGCCGGTCCGTGGCTGCTGCCGTCGAGGCGGCCCTCGTTCACCATCAGGGCGGTGACCGGAGCGACGTTGTCGTTCACCCCTATGGGGTGGCGGACCGGACCGGAGTACGCAGACGTGTCGTACCGCAGTGCGAAAGCGCCACCCCGCGGCAGCGCGCGGGCCGTGGCCTTCGCGAGGCGGTCCAGGGCGCGCGGGGTGAGGGTGGGGTCGCCGCCGCCGACCAGGTAGAGCGTGGTGCCCTTCAGCCGGGTCACCGTCGGGATGCGGTGGTCGGGGCCCAGCGCGGACAGCGCGGCCGTCGCCGACGCCAGCTTCGTCACCGACGCGGGGATCGCGGCGGCCCCGGCGCGCGAGCCGTACAGCTCCGTACCGGAGGCCACGTCCCAGACCGCCGCCGAGCGCAGCGAACCCAGCGCCGGGTCCTTCAGCAGCGGCCCCAGCGCCGCCGCCAGGCCCGCCGCCGACGGCAGGGGCGCCCGCTGCGGCCGTACACCGTCCACGGCCTGGGCGGGCGTGGCGCCCTCGGGCCCGAGGCCCGCCAGCACCGCCGGGGCGTACGGGGCGGCCTGCTCCTCCGGCCTCCCGGCCGCCTTGCGGCCGTGATACGCGTCACCCGTACGGCCCTGGGCGGCGGCCCGCTCGCGCTCAGCCGTACGCTGGCCGTCGTCCCAGGGACCCGCCAACACGGCTGTGACAGCCGCGATGACGAGGCCGGACACGGCGGACAGCGCGGTCAGCCGCAGCGTGCCCGGGGGCCAACCCGCCCTTGGTCTACCGAGCACCCCGGACCAGCCCCTTTCGCCACCACCCGTCCCCGTGGGGGACACTGATTCGTATCCGAAGTATGTGCTGATCTTGGAGGAGCCACCCGTGGAGTTCGACGTCACCATCGAGATCCCGAAGGGTTCGCGGAACAAGTACGAGGTGGATCACGAGTCCGGCCGGATCCGCCTGGACCGTCGACTCTTCACGTCTACCAGCTACCCCGCAGACTACGGCTTCGTCGAGGACACGCTCGGCGAGGACGGCGATCCGCTGGACGCGCTGGTCCTTCTGGACGAGCCCACGTTCCCCGGCTGCCTCATCAAGTGCCGCGCGATCGGCATGTTCCGGATGACCGACGAGGCCGGCGGCGACGACAAGCTGCTGTGCGTGCCGGCGTCGGACCCGCGGATGGAGCACCTGCGCGACATCCACCACGTGCCGGAGTTCGACCGGCTGGAGATCCAGCACTTCTTCGAGGTCTACAAGGACCTGGAGCCCGGCAAGTCCGTCGAGGGCGCCAACTGGGTGGGGCGCGTCGAGGCGGAGCTCGAGGTGCAGGCTTCGTACAAGCGGCTTGAGGCGCAGGGCGGCCACTGAGCCTGACCTGCGGGTTTCCTCTGCCATGAGGTGACATGCAGAGACAACGGGCCCGCCACTGCTCCCCGATCGGGGGGCGGTGGCGGGCCCGCTGTCGTGTAGCGCGCGCAAAGCGGTCAGGCTGCTTGGGCCGTCTCTGGGCCGTCTGAGCCGTACAGGACACGGTCCACGGCCTTGCGGACGCGGCCTTCACTGCTGGGCATCAAGTGCGCGTACACGCGCAGCGTGAGTGCCGGATCATGGTGCCCGAGGTATTGGCTCAGCGCCTTGATGTTCTCCCCCGCGTCCAGCAGGACCGACGCGTACATGTGGCGGAGCGCGTGCATCCCGTGCTCCCGGGCGGCGGCGTACCGACCGTCCTTGGCCTCGTTCGGGATGACCCCGGCTTCGGCAAGCGCCCTCTTCCAGACGTCCTTGTTGAAGACGTTCCGGTGAATGACGAGCGCCCTGCCCTCCCGGAGGAACACCAGCCGCCGGGTCACGGGCGGCCCGTCCGGGGCCTGCCACGGCAGGGTGACGAGCTGCGGCGGGAACCTCCGCATGTGCTCGGTCAGCCGGTCGGCAACCGCAGGGGCCAGGGGCACGTCGCGCTCCTTTCCGCCCTTCGGGTGGCCGAACATCAGGTGCCGCCCCACCTGCTTGACTTGGCACGTCACGTGCAGCCATCCGTTCTCGGCGTCGATGCTGTCGACCGCCAGGCCGAACACCTCGCCCTGCCGCAGGCCGCAGCCGCCGGCCACGTCCACCATGGCCCGGTACCACTCGGGAAGCGCCGCGCGCACGGCGCGAGCTGTCTCAGGCAGCCACGGCCGCACTCGGGTACTCACCGCTCTCGGGGACCGCACGCTTCGGGCCCGGCACGGGTTCACCTTCAGATAGCCGTCGTCCACGGCCGCGCTGAGCACTGCGGATGTGGTCCGGAAGATGGCCGCCCGGTACGACGCCGCGGCCACGTTCTGTTCCAGCTCGGAAAGCCACGCCCGGATGTGCTCCGGGCGGAACGAGGCGAGCGGCCTTGCCCCCAGGTAGGGAACCGCGTGCCGACGCACGCAGGTGGCCGCCGACGAACGCGTAGTCACCTCCCCGCCCTGCGAGGCAAGCCACTGTTCTGCGTACTGCCCGAACGTCGTCCGGCTCGCCTCCGGGGAGACGTACGAGCCGTCGGCCATGTCAGCCTCGATCTTGTTGAGCCACTTCTCTGCCAGCCGTTTCTGTCCGTCGGCGAAGCTCTTGGACTTCTCGGTACCGTCCGGCCCGATGAAACGGGCGCGGTAGCGGTTGCCCTTCCCGTACCGGTCGGTCTTGGTCTTATGGGGCTTGCCGTCATCGCCCGTGACGGTCTTGTACCAGCGGTCCTGAACGTGCCCAGCCATGTGGTCCGAAGCCTTTCGCGCAGGGTGGCAGGGCGGAGGTGTTGAGGGCACCCCGCCCTGGAGTTCGGTTGATGTCCGTGCGCGGGGGGTGGGGCGATGCCCCACCCCCCGCCTCGTTCAGGCCGCTTCGCTGAGGTCGCGCCCCTGTTGCTCGCGCGCCCATTCCCGCACCTTGACGGGGTCGTAGCGGAGGTGCTTGCCCACGCGGAACCCGGGCGGGCCGATGCGCCGTTTGCGCCAGTAGTAGACGGTCTCCACGGGGACCACGAAGGTCTCGGCGATGTCGTCGGGGGTGAGGTAGCGGTCCGGCAGCCCGGCTCGGAGCGTCTCGACAGGGGTCGCTCGCGCGGCGCGGGTGGGGCCAGGCGCTGAGGTGAGATTGGCTGTCTCCACGGGACTCTCCATCGACTGATGCGGCGGGGCGGTCATGACCTCAGGGACTGTCGAGGTCTGGTGGGTGGTGGGTCGGGGGGTTCTCATCGCGGCTTGTCTCCTTGTGCGGAGTGATCCGGCCCTGAGCGGGCCGCGCCTGTCCGAGGTTGGGATTTCTGCGTCATCGCGTCACCTGCGTCACCTGCGGCTTCTGACCTGGTGTTTTGGGTGACGCAGAGGGTTTGGGGCTCCGTCATCGGTGACGCAGCGGCTCTGTCACCGATGACGCAGGTGACGCAGGATGACGCAGCGATTGGCCGTCTGCGTCACCGCTTAAGCAGCAGGTCAAGGCCGGTTTCCGGCCCTGTGGTGACGCAGGTGACGCAGGGTCTCTTCTCTTAGGACAAAAGAGGGAGACATCCCTTTGGGGTGCGCGCTCTCAAGCGCGAAAAGCGAAGAAGGAGCCGCTTCGCGGCGCGACCCTTGGGCGGCGGCAAGCCGCCGAAGGGCAAGAAGAGCACATCCGGCGCGGCGTGCTCTTCTTGCCCGTGAAGGACGGCCCCTGTCGCCGCGGGTCAGAACACCTGCTCCTGCTCCGTGCCGGGCGGGGCCGGCGGGCGGCTCATCTCGATGTAGCGGGTCACTTTGGTGCGACCCCAGTCGATGAAGACGCCCCGGGCTGCAAGCGTCGGCTGCAGACGCTTGAGCCGGTCGGAGAGCACCTTGCCGGTGGTCGGCCACCCCTTCGGCAGGGGACGGCAGTCCTCCCCGACGTAGAGGCGCGTCAGGCAGTGAAGCCACTCGGCAGAGGTCATCCGCTGCTCGCTGCCCGCCTCCATTCCGCCGGCGTGCTGAAGCACGGTCTGCGCAAGCAGGTCACCTTCAATGACGTCGTCGTTGAGGTCGTCCAGGCTCCGCCGATACGCGCTGAGCGCCCCGAGGCCGGTGGCTTGGTCGAGCTGCGCGCACAGGTGCGCGAAGTCGGCCATGCGCAGGTCGGTGGGGATCTCGGCATCGGCCGCGCGGACCTTGACCGTGAGGTCGAGCAGGGAGCCGAGGACGACGGGCAGGATCTCTTCGTACTCCGCCCACAGCTCCGCCTCGGTCCGCCGGACCTTGGGCCGCTCCAAGCGCAGCGGCAGGAGCCGCTCCGCGAGGTCGGGCCGGATCACGCCGACGTCGATGCCGGTCAGGAGCATGGGGCGCCGGTAGCGGGCGCGGACCACGTCCCCGTCGGTGTACAGGGCGCGTTTGACGTTCTCGGCACCGGTGACGATGCAGCACATCGCGTCGGACAGATCCGGCGTCAGGTGGGAGAGGTTGTCCAGCGCGGTGACCCATCCGGCCGCCACCGCGGCCGTCAGGTTCTCCTCGTCCTTCGGGGCGCGGCGCAGGTCGCCGCTCATGCCCTCGATGATCCGCACCAGCATGCGCCCGCCGGTGGACTTGCCCGCGCCCTGCGGCCCGGTGAGGAACGGTGCGGGGACGGGCACGGACGGCCCGAGGCAGCCGATGAGCCAGGCGATGGCCAGGCACTCGGTTTCGGCATTGGCGAAGTTGCACAGCCGTAGCAGCAGGTCGATGCCCTTGCCGTCGGTGTCCTTCTCCGGCAGGGGCAGTTCCCCGGTGAGCTGCGTACGCCGCCAGCACACCTCCACCGGATCCGGGGTGAGGACGTCCCATCCGGTCGCATGGATACGGACCGACAGTCCGTCGTTGCGGCCCAGGTCGAGCCAGGTCGCACCGTCGAAGCCGGGGGCGACCCGGATGTGGACGGGTTGCACGTCCTCGGTCAGCGCGAGGGCTTCGATCAAGTCCAACGCCTCCTTGAGCGCCGTGCCGTTGAACACGCCCATGCCGTCACGGAACAGGCCGACCATGAGTTCTTGCCGGTGGCTCCCGGTGGTGCCTTGGGAGCGGATCGGCCGGGCGACGGGATGGCCGTTGTGCTGCGCGTACACGGTCCCGTCGGCGGTGCGGAAGTACCGGAAGTGGGCCTGCGCGTAGTCGGCGATGACCTCGCGGGCCGGCGTCTTGTCGTCCTCGGTCATGGTCACAGTCCCAACCTGGTGCGGGCGTTGGCCCACGCCTCGGTGCAGTGCCGGGGCGATTCACCCTTGGCCTGCGCCGCGGTGAACAGACGCGCGATGTGGTCTACGGTCAGGCAACCGCACCGGCCATGCGTGGAGAGCACCGCCAGGAAGGTGCGGTAGACCGTCGCGTGCACGCCACCGGCAGCTTCGGCGATGCGCCCCTCAGCCATGGCGATGCCACGCTCCAGGAACGCCGGCGTGCGGTGGCGGCACTGCCCGCCCCTGCTCGGTGCGGCTACAGTCACGGGCTTTGGCGCGGGTGCGGTGGATGCGGCCAGGGCGCGCACGTCCTCCGGCAGCGCCGTGAGGGTGCCGGCGCCGGGCCCGAGCCAGCGGGCATAGGCCATCGTGGACTTGATGTCCACGCCGGGCCGTACCGCGTTGGCCGACCGCATCAACCCCCGGTAGAGCCAGTGCTCCCCGCGCGTGGTCGGAACGGTCTGCGTCGCCGGCAGGCTCTCGCGAGCCCACATCACCGCGTCGGCGTCGTCCAGGTCGACGACCGTCAGTCCCGCCCCGCCAGGGTGATAGGCGACCGCACCAGCCCGCGCCCAGGCCGGCCCCCAGACAGCCGAGGCGATGACGTCCGGATCGGACGTGGCGGCGGCCCATGCATGGCACGGCGCCGGGCAGTGACACGGCCCAGCGGTCCTCATGTTCGGCCGGCCGCCGCACGCGTTTCCGGCGCACCGGTAGCAGTTGCCGAACGGCACCTTCCCCGCACGCAGGGGCAGCACGGGCATGCCCGAAGCGGCGAGGTCCAACGCGGTGCGCTGATGCTCATTCATGCCGCCACCCCCAGGGCCCGGGAGGCGAGGAAGGCGCGGCCGATGTGCTCGCTGTAGGCGGGCGGGATGGCCTCGGTCAGCTCCTCGCGCACGTCGGTCCAGTCGATGCCGAGGGCGGCCTGCAGCTCCGCTACGGACGGCTTGCCCCCGCCGTTGCCGTAGGCGGCCACGTACGGGCCGTCATAGAACCGCCCGTGCCGCCAACCCCGCACCCGGCCGCGGTGCGGGCGGTGCGCCGGTCGCGGGGCGGTCCAGCCGCCCAGCTCGAAGTTGCGGTGTCGGATCACGGAGAGTCCGAACATCTCCCCGCACAGGGTGAGGTCTTTGCGGATCTCGGCGCGGCCGTTGGGCTGCTCGATGACGTACGGCAGACCGGACGCATCGAGCAGGCTGCGGGTGGGTGCCACGAGGTCTTCGTGGGTGCCGCCCCAGCCCTGGGAGCGGTTGGTGCCCACGGTCAACGCGCACTGGTCCTGACACGGCGGGGAGGCATGCACCGCGGCGTACCGGCGGATCTCCCCTGAGGAGATCAGGTCGGCCAGAACGGTCAGCGCGTCACCGCGGTGATAGGGGAACGGGTAGTTGGGGCGCGGGGCGATGTCGACGCCGATGACGTCGAATCCCGCCCGGTGATACCCCATGGCCGCGCCGCCGGCGCAGGGGTACAGGTCCAACAGCCGCGGCTGGTGGCCACGCGCTCTCCGGATGTCCGTTAGGTAGGTCATGCTGGAGTTCTCCTGTTCTTAGCTGGAGCAGGTAGAGCCGGGGCGGTCGCGGTCTTTGGCGAGAGAGCGACCGCCCCGGGCGCAGCTACTGGTTCTTGGCCCACCGGGCGTACTGCTGGCGGACGTAGGCGCGCGGGTCGCAGATCACGATGGGCCCGTTGTCCAGGCCCATTAGCCGCCGGGCGGCCTCCAGCGCGATGTCGGGGGCGTCACCACGGAAGCCGTCGTGCTCATCGGCCAGCGCGATCCGGTCCAGGACAGCGGCCTTGCGCAGAAAGAACTCCCGGTCCAGGCAGGTGCCGAGCGGCTTGTCGGCAGCGGTACCACCAATCCAGCCGATTTCGCGCAGGATGCTCGGGGCACTGGCGTATGCCTCATCCGGCGTGGGCCAGGCGTTCGTGTCCGTGGTGTGGTCGGCCGTGGCGTACAGCCGTACGCGCTGGCCGTCCCGGGTGGCGGTGCTGCGTATGTAGCCGAGAGTGAAGGCGCCGGACAGGGCCTGGGTGATGCGCTCGGTCTCGGACTTGTCGCAGATGATGCGGATGTCGAACATGGGTCAGTTCTCCTTGCTCATGCCGGCCGCGGGCAGCTGCGGCAGCCCGCGGCGGGTAAGTTCCTCCGGCCGGAAGCCGGGCAGCGCCGCGCGGGCGACCACGGCCTGTGCGAGGGCTTCGGCGTACGCGGCGGACGCGTGCACCGCTTCGAGCTGGAGCCGTGTGGTTTCGATCTGCGTTCCGGCGCGGATGGCTTCCACGCGCTCGGTGTGCGCGTGTTCCTCACGCCGGACCGTGGTCGTGCGATCGAAGTCCAGCTGCTCACGCTTGACTTGGCGCCAGTGGCGCGCGGCCACGACGTACGCGAGGACGGTCGCGATTGCCCAGAGCAGCAGGGGCAGCGCGAGGCCATCGGTGTACGCGGCGACCCCGGCGAGAGCGAGTGAGCCGGAAGCGGTGAAGGCGACCGCGGCCATGGCGGAGTCGCCGTGCTCGCCGTTGGTGGCGCACACACCCGCCGCGCCCGCACCCAGCGAGAGAGCGGTCATCAGAGCCGCGCTGCCCACGGAGTGTTCCGCGCCCTGGCCGTTCCAGATCCGGGCGAGGGTGAGCACGGTCGTGGTGGCGATCGCGGGCACGGCCTTGGGAACGGCAGCAGTGAGCCAGTGCGGGGCGGTCGATGCGGCGTTCACCGTGCACCTCCCTGCCGGGCAGTGCGCGACTGGCGGTCGTACTGAGTGCCCGCGCGGTGCGTGCTGCGGGCGAGGTTGTACCAGTGCCGGCCGCGCCGGATGCGGAGCCCGCGGCCCTTGCAGCGGCGGCAGGTCTTGCCCCGGCGGGGGCGTCCGCGGCGGTTGTGGGTGAGGTGGAAGCCGAGTCCGTCGCAGGCGCCGCAGGCGCCGAACGGGCTGAGCCAGCACAGCATGACGTAACTCAATGTGATGGCGAGTAAGGTCGTGGTAGCGAGGGCGGGCAGGGTCATGGAAGGCCTCCTGGGCCGGATTTCGGGGTTTCGCCAGGTCAGCTGCTATCCGCTAGTGCGCTGATCAGGGGCGGTTTTGGTTGCTAGCAGGGTTGCTACCGGTAGCAGCAGCTGCCGCTACCGGTAGCACCGTGTGAGCGCTACGAGTCGTCTCGCTTCTGGTTGCGCTCCGTAATCGCGGCGGTGATGTCGTCCCGCTTGATGCCGCGCTTGTTGCTCTGCTCGCCGTTGACACGGCGGCTGATCTGCACGGTGGTGATCCCGAACGGCTTGAGCGCGTTGGACAGCGCCTCGGCCTTGGCCTTGGCCTCCAGCGCGACCCACGCGCCGTAGACGTCGGGCCGCAGGACGGCAAGGCGGTCCACGATGGTCTCCGACCACACCTTGGCCTCGCCCTTGCCGAGCACGGCGGCCGCGTCGTCCAGGATCGTGGCGGAGGTCTCCGGGGCCGGAGCCTCGCCCGCGGCGTCGCCGGTCAGCGTGCCCTCGGCCTCGCGCAGCGCCGCGGCGCGGGTCAGGATGCGCTCCGCGTCGCGGCCGTCGGCCAGGTAGGTGCGCACGATGCCGGCGTCGTCGGACATGCCCTTGAGCAGCCCCACGCCCTTGTGGGACTTCAGCAGCTTGGACGCGTCCAGCCCCTCCGAGTACGACCCGGCCCCGAGTACGACGTCCGAGACCTGCCAGGAGCCGACCCGCAGCGAGAAGCGGGCCTGGTGCTGGTCGCGCAGCTCCGACGGGCACGCCTTGTCGTCCGGCTTCTGCGTGGACGTCAGCACGCTGACGCCGACCGCCGGGGCGACCCGGGCGAGGTAGACCAGCAGGGCCAGGATCTCCTTGCCGTGCTCGGGGTGCTGCAGGTACTCCTGCACCTCGTCGATGACGAAGAGGACCAGGGGCATGTTCAGCTTCTTGTCCCGGCTGATCTCCGGGGTCAGCTTGCCCTCCGGGCAGATGTGCAGCGGCAGTTCCGACAGTCGGTGGTAGCGGTCCTCGACATCGGCGCGCAGCTCGCGCAGTGAGGTCAGCAGGTGCACCACCGGGTCGAACCCGTTCTTCGGCACGATTCCGAACGCGATCCGGTGCGCGACCTTGGAGAACTTCCGCCAGTCCGGCGACGCCTTGCCGTCGAAGAGGTACAGCCGCACGTACGGGTCTAGCGCCGCGGCCAGCGCGATGGTCCGCGCGGAGAACGTCTTGCCCTGCCGCGGAACCGCACCGACCAGCAGCGACAGCCACAGCATCGTGGCCATCACCGGGTTGCCGCGCTCGTCCACGCCCCACGGGAACGGCTTCCAGAAGTCCACCCGGGTCGCCCCGAGCAGCGGCGACTTGCCGGCCGGGACCGCCAGCGGATCGCGGTCGGCGATCCAGTACGACACCCGGCGCACGCTGGTCTCGTCCTTGTCCAGGAACAGCTGAGTAGGCGCGATGTCCATGCCGGACGCGAGCCGGGCATGTGCATTCAGTGCGTCCTCGAAGTGCTTGCCGTAGGGCAGGTCCACCACCACGCGCCAGCCGTCCCCCTCGCGCCCGATCGGCCGCGGGAAGGCGATCGTCTGGTCCTTGCTGGTCAGCTTCGCGGCCTCGTGCGCGCGGATGATGATGTCGGAGGACAGCCGCCGCTTGCGGAATGTCACCTTGGCCATGTCGATGAGCGGCCTGTCGGCGGGCGCCCCGACCGCCCCGAGGGTCGTGGTCAGCGTGGCTACGGCGAGCAGCAGCAGCCACGACGGCGCCATGACGTACAGGGTGAGCGCCGCGGCCAGGCCGACGACCCCGGCTATCGCAGCGATGATGCCGCGCAGCCGGACCCGGTCGTTGCGCTGCCTCGACAGCCTCAGGTACTCGCCCGCATCTTCGTCACGGACCGCGGCCAGCCGCAGCCCCTTGCCCTCGGCGTCGAACACCCAGCGGCCGACCGCGGCCGACCAGCGCCACGCCCCGCGGGGCGCGTACCAGAGCACCTTCGGGGTGTAGACGCACGGCAACCGCACCGCGTGGTAGCCGACCACGGTCGAGTAGTGCCGCACCGCCCACTTGCGCACGGCTCGACGCTGGTCGGGCAGCTTCACCCAGTCGGGCAGCACGGGCAGTCGGGCCTTGTCCTTGGCCTCCATCCACTCGGCCACCGACGGCGGGTAGACCTCGCGGGGCGGGTCAACCGGCGCCCCCTCGGTCGTACCGTCGTCCTCGCCCGGGTCGTCGGGCAGCTCCACCACCCACTCGCCGGGTCGGGCCTCGCCCGGCTTCAGCGAGTCGGCCGACCCGCGCGGCGACCCGGTACCCGACCGGTCGGCGACGGGTCGGGGGATGGGGTCGGCCGACTCGGTCGGCATCGAGTCGGGTCGGGTGTCGTGGGTGAATCGGGTACGGATCTCGTCGGACTCGCCGTTGGCGTACGCCTCCATGTCGGCGACGATCCGACGGAACGCCTCGTCGTCCTTGTCGTGGTTCACTCCTGATGTCCTTCTCTACTGGGAGGGATGGCAGGGGCCCGGTCACTGCTTTGGCCAGCTGGGCGACCGGGCCCCGAGTCGGGTGGTGCGCGTTGCGTGCCCCGGGCCGGATTCGATCCGGCGCCCTCGCGGCTGCGATGCCGGGGCTGTTGGGGTGCGAGCTTGGAGAGGAGAAACCCAGAGGCACGGTCGCCTTTGGGTGGATACGCTGCGCTTGGTCATTCGTCGTCTAGCGGCCAAGGACTCCGTGCGCGGGCCTCGTGCCCGACGCGGAACCCCGGTTCGAATCCGGGCGGTGACCACCCCTCGGCGGGGCGCCTGGGCCTCGGTACAGTCCAGCCGTGGACCTCACGTGATACCGCGGACGGTGGGCGACGATCGACTCCGGCTCCGGCTCCGGCTCCGGCTCCGGCTCCGATACAGCCAGCCAGCTGACGATCACGCTTGGCTACGAGGCGTAGAAGCGGTTCTTGAGCTGTCACATGTGAAGCACCTGAGCCTGGGCGGCGGTGACGGCGGCATCGATTGGATTGACGACATTGCCGTGGTCGAACTGCCGAGGTGGGGGCGTTGGCCAGCTGAGGCTCACCACCTCCTCCCTTGCCACGTCAACGAGACGGCCTTGGTGTGGCTCCGTCTGACCGGGCCGGAAGAGCTTGAGGTCCTAGCCCAGACCCTTACCGTGCGAACGGACACCAGCACCGATCAGACGGCCGGCCCCTCCGGATAGGCGCACGGGATGCAGATTCCGAGCGAGCGCGGAATGCAGTACCCGGCGTCCGTCCCGCAAGCGGGACAGGTGCGCCTCGCCAGCATGGCCAGCGCGAGCGCGCCCCACTTGCGGGAGGTCATCGGCCGGACGGGCTTGGCCCGGTCGATGCGGTACAGGTAAGCCACGCGCGGACCGCCCTGGCGACGGTTGACGACCATGACCTGAGCGGCGATCTCCTGGCCTCCCGGCCGCAGCCCGCGCGCTCGGAGCTGCCGTCGGGTGGCCAGCCCCTCCGGGGCCATGCGCCACGGGTACGTGGGTACGCCGTAGCGCAGGCCCTGCGGGTCGTAGCACTTGCTCCATGCGGCCGGCATCAGGGCGTACCGCTCACGAGCGCCAGCTGTCCACCGGAGCGCTCCGCGCGCAGCGTGTCCCGCAGCGTGCGGGCGTTGGCCTGCGAGCAGCCCACCGCCTTGCGCAGCGCATCGGCCGTCAGCCGCTCCACTGGCCAACCGGCGGTCAGGGCGCGGGCCTCCGTCATCAGGTCTGCCGTCGTGCGTGCGGGCTTCCGGGAGGGCTTCCCCGTCGGCTTGCGTACAGGCTTGGGTGCCTGTCCGGCCACCGGATGGGGAGGCTCGACCGCAGGTGAGTTAGCGGGCGCCAGCTCGCCCAGCTTCAGCAGCACGCGCTCCCGGCGCGGGGTGCGCCTGCGCCAGTTACGTCCGTGCTTCTCGCGCAGGTCCGCACGCGCAAGCAGCCGGGTGCGCTCCAGCGCGAGGGCATCGGCGTAGGAGGTGACCTCCCACAGCGTCATCCGGCGCCACAGCGCGAAGGTGGAGGGGAAGGCGAGCAGCCACCGGGAGAAGCGGATCTTCTCCATGCGTCGCCCGGTCGCGGCCCCGATCCGTACCGCGTAGATGTGCGCGGCGATCTCGGAGAAGACCACCCACAGCAGCGGCATGGTGCCGTGCGCCAGCTTCGCGGACAGCGAGTGCCCAGCCGCGACGTTCAGCCAGCACGTGATGGCGGTGAGCACCCAGGGCACGAACCGCACCCAGGCCAACGCCATGTCCATCCGGATCAGCAGCAGATTGGCCACGGTGAACACCGGGATGGCGATGTCGATGCCGACCGGCAGCATCCACGGCGCGCCGAAGCCCCATCGCGTTGCCGCCTCCGAGACCGCGTCGAACGAGGTCGCCAGGCCCAGCGCACCGACCCCGGCCGCGGCTAACGCGGCCAGGCCGGCAAGGCCCAGCTCGGGGCGGGTCAGCGGAGGCACCGCGGGGGAAGTCGTGGCGCTCATGCCGCTTCACCCCCGCCGGACACCCGGGCCGTCCGGTTGCGACGGCAGAAGGGGATGGCGCGGGTCAGCGCCAGGGCGTACGCCGCGTCCTCCGCGGCCACCTCGTCGCCCTGCGCGGCCTGCGCCGCCAGGTCCGCGAGGATGGCCCGGCCGGCATCCAGCCGCGCCGCGCGGTCCGCGGGCGACTCCGCAGACAGCGGTCCGCGGAACAGGTCGATGTCGATGCCCTCGGGCAGGTCTTCCTCACTCATGCCGAGCGCGATCTCGGCAAGCTCGGAGGCGTTTACGACCTCCTGTGAGCCGATGAACGAACGCATGGGATCTCCTGAAGTCAGCTGGAGCAGGGAGAGCCCGGTGCAGCTGCGGTCTTTGGCGAGAGAACAGCCACACCGGGCGTGGAACAGCTCCACCGCACCTGGCGGCAGAGGAGCACCCCGGCCGGGAGTCGAACCCGGCCTACGACCATCGGGGCGGATGTACAGGTGTCTCCTTCAGGTCTCGCGGCGCCCGTGTCAGGTAGCGCCACAGTGACCCGTGTCAGGCAGAGACGTGACCTTTCGGTCTGTGCCCTCCGGGATGACAAGGACCCGGGTCCCTCGGCCCGCTCTGTCCCGGGCCCCTTGACCTTCCGCAGACACGGAAGATCCGCTGTAGCCATTGTCCGTACAATGGCTACAGTCAGGATGTTGGCAGGGTCACAAGACGGGAGTCAAGCCCTTTGGCTGGATTGCCTAGACAATGGAGTTGGACCAGCGCTTACATGGGGGTATGCCAGTGACACGACTGGGGCGAGGCCCGAAGTATCAGCAGATCGCGGACGCGCTGCGGCAGAACATCGACGACGGCGCCTACGAGCCGGACGGCAAGCTCCCCACAGAGAAGGAGCTGGAAGCGGAGTACGAGGCATCACGCGAGACGGTCCGCAAGGCCCTCGCGATGCTCGTGAACGAGGGCCTGGTCATCTCCGCCCGGCCGCAGGGGCACTTCGTGCGCCGTCGCGAGCCGATGGTGTTCCGGCCGCAGTCGGAGTTCCGGCCGCGTCCGTACACGCCTGAGATGGACGCCTTCATGACGCAGTACGCGGCGGAAGGCCGCGAGCCGATCCAGCGCATCGAGGTGGGGATCGTGGAGCCCCCGCCGGAGGTCGCCAAGCGGCTGAAGCTCGAACCGGGACAACTCGCCGCAGTCCGCAAGCGCGTCCGCTACCTCGACGGCGAGCCGTTCAACACGAACGACAGCTACTACCCGCTCGACCTCGTACGCGACTCGGTGATCATGCGCCCGGACGACATCACACCCGGCGCGAACGAGGTCCTGGCAGACCTCGGCTACCGCCAGGTCCGCGCACTGGACGAGATCTACGTCCGCATGCCCAAGCCGAGCGAAACCGAGCGCCTCAAGCTGGCCCCGGGCACGCCCGTCGCGAGCTACATCACCACGGGCTTCACGGAGGAAGGCCAGCCGGTACGCGTGGTCCTCAGCGTGCTCCCCGGGGACCGCCACGTCATCTCGTACGAACGCCGCCGGGATCTGCCGGCAGAGAACGCATGACTGATCTGCGCATCCGGCCGGCACGCGCGGACGAACTGGACGTCGTTGAGGGCCTGCTCATTGAGGCCTCCGGGTGGCTCGCCTCCCGCGGCATCGATCAATGGCAGTTCCCGCCGCACAGGGACCGCATCACCCGTGCTCTCAGCAGGGGAGAAGTCTTCCTTGCCTTCCTCGACAACGAGTTGGCCGGAACGCTCCAACTGGACGAGTACGCCGACCCAGAGTTCTGGGAACCGGAGGACGAGCCGGAGAAGGCTCTCTACATCCACCGCATGGCCGTGAGCCGTTCCGCGGCAGGTCAAGGCGTCGGAGCCAAGATGCTGGACTGGGCGGCGCAACGTGCCGCCCAGTCAGGTAGACCGCTGCTCCGACTCGATGCCTGGAAGACGAATTCCGAGCTGCAACGGTATTACGCTGAACAGGGGTTCGGCCTCGTGCGTGTAGTGGATCTGCCTCACCGGGGATCGGGTGCACTATTCCAGCGTAGGGTCTTTTGATGTTCTCCGACCCAATGGACTTCGGGTCAGATGACCTCTTGTTGTCCCTGGTGTGGCTGCTCTAGTTGTTGCTCGCGCTTTCGTTGCTCTACCCGAAGCGTCTCAACATTTTCGGCAAGGCGTTCTAGGTTTGTCGTCTCGTCTGCCTGATTGTAAGGAGCAATGGCTAGATCATATGCTGTCACGTGTTGCTCAATTGCGTCGGCGGTCTGCTGTAGGTTGAACGCGCGCTCACGGTATTTGAAGTAGCCAGTCACGGCCGTGGTGAATGACACGAATGCGCCCAAACTGATTAGGATTGCTTTACCGGGTTGCGGCGGATCGTAGAGAGCCGCGGTTACCGACATCGCGACGGACGAAAGGAACAGACTCCATTGAAAGAAGTTGTGCACCCGTCGATATCGCCGTGTTTCGCGCCGAAGCCGTTCAATCTCCAGTGGGATCGTTTCCCGGTAGGAGTGTTGCCGGTCCCGCGCCGAGCGGGATGCTGTAGAGGCTTCAAGGACACGCCGTTCTTCCAATAAGTCAAGCTCCAGTTTCAGCGCCGCTATCGACTTCGGGGCTTCACCCTCAGGCTGCTCAGTGTCCATGCGTCGCCCGACAGCGAACACGACCAAGAGCAATACAATAACGACGCCGCCGGCCACGTTGTACGAGAGCATGTCGAACCGGCGCCAGGCGATTGCGTTGCCTGCCGCGCCGCCGATGGCGAGCAGGAAGGCGCCAAGCACGGAACTTACTACTAACGACCGCGCGAGGCGCAAGAGACGTATCCGGCTGACGAGAGAAGCGGCCGAACGTCGGTAATCGACCAGGTAATTCACGTATGCGTTGGTGGAATCACCTTCACTCAGCTCTCGGATTGCTTCATCAAGCCCGCTCTCGCGCCCCTCCTCCACACCGCTCTCATGCCCTCTGTCGTATGAATCCCGCAACGCATCAATCAGGGACTCGATAGTCTCCCTAGAAATGGAATCGTTGTCGCCCCCAGGGGGCGTATCTCCGGGGCGCGTGTACGCCACATCGGGTTCATCCGGAAGGTCTATCAGACCCGTTAAGGAAGATTCGATCGTGGCTCCCCAGGTTAGAGAATCGGCGCTCGGTGCGAGGCCGGCAATAGAAACCTCGCTCCAAAAAGCCCCGGACTCGTCGGCTTCTTCCCAAACGGCAGCAAGGGACGAATTCTTATGGCTTGGGAATATGGACCATGAGTTCAGCCATTCCACTCCTGCAGACTTGGCGGCTCCGACAAATGTGTAGACATGCGTCCAGTCGAGGGTGACGGGGAAAGGGGATGCGGCGTCGCTAGCGTTCATTTTTCGGCCGTCGTACTCAATGCGTTCTAGGACGGAGTAGACCCATGGCTCGTAATCACGCTTGGAGTCCGGCATTGCGAAGATCCCCCTTCTTCTCGGCGCCGGGCAGGCGGCACTGAGGGCTCCGAAAGGTTACATGGAGCTGCCGACGTATGGCGCTCGGACGTCGCCCCTAATTGACTAGCGCTTCACGGCTGCTACCCGCTCTAGAACGCGCGACGCGCTCGCCAGAATTTCCGGCTTTGCACGGCGGATAAAGGCACCAATTAGGGTGTCAGGCCTCGTATCGACCGGCAATCTCGTTGACGCGATCAACGAGGTTCGTGGGGATTCCACCCTTCACAAGCCCGCTTGTCGGAGTTCATTGAGTGCCCGCATCAGAAAGAGCTTGCTTCCAAGGACACAGGGATGGTTGTAGGCGCCTCGGGCCGCATGAGTCCAAGCGTAAGACCGTATAGCCCGATGCGGGTTCCAAGGTCTTGCACATTTTGACGCAAGTAAGGGAATGCGTTCCTCAAAGCAATGCTCGCGCCAAATGCATCGAAGGTCTCCTCACTTGCGTCGCCTTCTGCGATGAATTTATATTGGGCGATAATCACCACCCTCACTTCCGCGACTACGGATTCGGCTCCATCGGACAATTTGCACGTGAGGTCGAACTTGTAATTCAACCTTTCCGGTTCTGACGCCCTTGCGGTTTCAAGTGTGACAATTGCCTGGCTGGGCTTCTCCCCGCTGTGCCTGACCGCATGGCATTCCAGAGGTTTAATGCTTACGATCTCAATCCGATCCGCAAGGTACTTAAGCTGCTCTCGCGTAACCTCGATTTCGGAGGTCATTCTGCACCCGCCGGTCGTAGTGGCTTGAACTGCTCAGGGGCGACAAACCTTGACCCTCTAGTCTCCTCGTCAATGAAATGTACTGTGCCCGAGAATTCAAAGTCGCGTCTAGACGAGATCTGTTGCACGTTGAGTTCCATGAGTACTCGGTCACTGCCCAACTCAAGCACCCCAACCGCGTGTGGCGCTTCGCACGAGTGAAGCTCCTGAGGTGTGGGGAAAGCGGGCCTCGCCTCGCGCCGCTCGACAGCTGCCCGCCGTGGCTCGCCTACTTCGACCAACATGACGGACAGCTCATAGCCCATGGCGTAGAGGTAGTCGGAAATGGTGTTAACCCGAAGATTTCCATCGCCTCGCAGGGTCTGACTAACGGCCGACTTCCGAATCCTGAGGCGACTGGCGAGTTCATTCTGCGAAATTCCAGAAGCTGCGATTCCCTTTTTGAGCGCGCGCAGTATTTCGTGTCGCAGTCGAGACGATGCGAGGCGCTTTGCCCCATCTGAGGTTGAGGCGAAGTGCTCGTAGATGCCGCTCATGACGCCAAATCCTCTCGTCGCACCCAAATTGCCTTGTCGATCTGCTCCCGGGGGGCTTGCTGCTGCTTCTTCAAGAAGCCATGTGTCAGTCTCAGAGCGTCGGTTGAACTGTCCGGGACGTCGAAGAATGGCAACCGCACGTCGCCAATCTTGAATTCCCTAATGCCGTCGCGAAGGTCATTTATTTCGCGAGGGTATTCCAGCGACCCTCCGCAGGAATAAAACTCAAGGCAGATCAGAACGTCGGCTAGCCGATTTCGATCGCTCGACTTCTTCGAGGTTGCTAACGCCGAAAGAAACTCTTCAGCGAGGTAGCGCTCCTCTGGTACTCGTGCAGCTTCGATCATGTGTGCGGGCCCCCGCTCGTAGTAGATGCGTCCGCAGTCGGGACAGCGGTTACGTGCAGGTTCACTCATGACTGTACCCCCCAGGCGGTGAACTACGCAAGGCGAGAAATAATCAAATGTCCCGTTTTCGAGCGATGTCATCCTTTCGAGGGGAAGATCAATTACGCCCATACGTGTCTAACGCAGGGCAGGACTCTATCCGTACATGGTCAGCGACTTCAGGCAGTTCGAATTGATCCACTGGGCTAGCGCGACAAGAAGTCCCATGCCAGGGCCTTTGGCGTTGGACAACGGGCCATGATCGTCAAATCTGTGAGCAAGGTGGGCCCCTCTCTCGATCGACTGTGCTGCGACAGCGGGGGCGGCATCGCTTGCCGTGTGCTGCGTTTGCTGGGGGAGGGGACGTCATCGCAGCCATGATCGGCGCTGTCCTCGACCACGGCTCCATCGGAGTACGAGGCCAGTGAGGGGGTGAGCTGTGGGTGCTGGATTCGGAAGCGCAGGTGAGACGCTCTTGAAAGCCGTTGCTTCGGCTGTACGCGGCGAAGACCGGGCCGTCTCTGGGCCGTCAAGGCACCGCCGCCGACCGCCACCAACCACCAACCACCGCCCTTCCGCCCTGCACCTCAACAGGCATGCCTAGCCGCCCCATGGGGCGACACCAATTCGAGGTCTACAAGGACCTGGAGCCCGGCAAGTCCGTCGAGGGCGCCAACTGGGTGGGGCGCGTCGAGGCGGAGCTTGAGGTGCAGGCGTCGTACAAGCGCCTGGAGGCGCAGGGCGGTCACTGATTTTCCGCTTTTCGGCCGGAGGGCCGGTGCGGGGTTCGCCCCGTGCCGGCCCTTCGTCGTTTACGGACGCGGACTCAGAGCCCTTCGTCGTTTGCGGACTCAGAACCCCCGTGTCCGCTTGGACGACTTGCGGTCCCGGGCCAGCGCCGTGCCCGGTCGGCTCAGGAAGAGGCGTGCCATCTCGCCGCCCAGGTTCACCCCGACCGCGATCGCCAGCGCCAGCGTGGCGGCGGTCAGGAGGTAGTGGATGCCGCCGTTGACGTCGCCCTGGGCGAGGCCCAGCAGGCCGAAGTACGTGGCGGAGCCCGGCAGGAGCGGGCCGATGGCCGCCGTGACGTACGGCAGGGCCGAGGCATAGCGGTAGCGGGAGAGGAGCTGGCCGAAGAGGCCGACCAGGCCCGCCGCGACACCCGTGGAGAAGACCGGCGAGACCTCCGCCTGGTCGTGCATCGCGCCGAAGATCAGCCAGGCGACACCGCCGTTGAGGGAGACGACCAGCAGCGTGGAGCGGTCCTGCTGCAGAAGGACCGCGAACGTCGCCGTCAGCGCCATCGCGGCCAGCAGCGAGACGACCGGCCGTTCGGGGCGGGCGACCGCCAGGTCCGGGTCGAACCCGGCGCCGAAGCGGACGCCGACGTACAGGACCATCAGGACGCCGACGATGATGCCCACGAAGAGGTACAGCACCTCCAGCAGACGGGCCGACGCGGTGATGTAGTAGCCGGTCAGGCCGTCCTGGACCGCGGCCACCAGCGCCCGCCCCGGGAGCAGGGCGAACAGGCCACCGGTGATCACCGCGGAGTAGCGCACGTCCACGTCCGCGAACTTCAGGGCCACGCCGATCGCCGCCGGCGGTACGGCGAAGAACACGAACTGGTAGAACTCCGGCAGTCCGCGGGCCGAGGCCAGCCAGGCCAGCCGGTCACCCGCCATCGCCCCGACGGCCGCCGCGAAGAAGACCAGCGGGCCACCGCCGACGAGCACCGCCGCCGCGCCCGCGAGCAGGCCGCTGGCCAGGGTGAGCGCCCATTTGGGGTACGGGTGGCGGTTGCGGCGGATCTCCGCGAGGCGGCGGTACGCCTCCTCCAGGGTGACGTGCACGTGCTCGTCGGTGATGTCGTCGACCAGCCGGAACACGGCCGCGAGCCGGTTGTAGTCCGTACCGCGGCGGCGCACCGTGCGGTTGACGGTCACCGGGTCGTCGACCAGTGAGGGCTGGTGGGTCACCGACAGCAGGGTGAACGTCACCGTCGTCTCGATCCGGTCCAGCCCGAACGCGTGGCCCACCGCGAGCATCGCCGCCTCGACGTCCTCCGCGCCCTCGCCGCCGGCCAGCAGCAGCTCGCCGATACGCAGGGTGAGGTCCAGGATCCGGGGTACGGGCAGCGGCGCCTCGCCCTCCGCCAGCGCGACGCGCTCCGGCGCGGGGCGTTCCGTCAGCGGGGTCCGGAGCATCACGCGCATCCGGTCCTGCCACGGCTGCGGGAGCGGGGCCGCGAGCGGGCCGGGGTACGGCGGTGGGGCGCCGGGCGGGGTGGTGCCCGCCGGCTGGGTGAACGCGGAGGCCTCCGGCTCCGGCTGCGCGGGCTCGGCCACGCCGTCGGGGATCGCGAACTCCGAGGTCGGGTGCTCGTCCTCGGCGGGCGGGGGGAGGGGTACGCCCAGCGGTGGGGTGAACGCGCTGTGCGCCTCGTCGGAGAGCGGCTTGCCCTCCTCCTCGGCTGCGCCGCCTCCGGCCTGGCGGCCGGGGTCCCCTGCCACGCGCGTTCACCCCTCTACGACATGTCGGACCTCGCGTTTCCTCGCTTGAGCATAGGTGGCGGTTCTGCGGCTCGCCTCTCCCCCTCCCGGGGGTTTGCGTCGGCGCCTGCGGCGCGGTTCGGCGCTGCGCGCCTCAGTCCTCAGACGCCGGACGGGCTGTCGTGGTGGTGCGGTCACGCTGCATCGTGCGGTTCGCGCTTTGCGCCTGCGGCGCGGTTCGGCGCTGCGCGCCTCAGTCCTCAAACGCCGGACGGGCTGTCGTGGTGGTGCGGTCACGCTGCACGTGCGGTTCGCGCTTTGCGCCTGCGGCGCGGTTCGGCGCTGCGCGCCTCAGTCCTCAAACGCCGGACGGGCTGAGGGGTGCGGTTGCGTCGGCTGACGCGCTTCGGGCTTCGCCCTCAGTCCTCAAACGCCGGACGGGCTGGGGGTTGCCTTGCGTCCGCTGACGCGCATCCGGCCTTCGGCCGGAGTCCTCAAACGCCGGACCGGCTCTGGGTTTGTGTGGGGGCGGGTTCGGGCGGGGACCCCCCTGGCCACGGCGACCTGGGCCCGTGGAACTC
>NZ_JBFAXR010000135.1:0-22167 GCF_040680895.1 Streptomyces sp. NPDC051940
CCCGTTCCTCCAGGAACGGGGCCGGGCCCTCGGGCGTAGGAGCCGGGCTCAGCGAGCCGTACGCCCCCGCACCACCAGCCGCTTGGCCCACGGCCACACCACGATCAGCGCGATCACGGCGTACACGGTCACCGCGAACGGGGTGTTGACCAGCCCGCTCAGCGAGCCGTCGCTGATCTGCAGCGCGCGCCGCATCTGCTGCTCCGCGGCCGGGCCGAGGATCGTCCCGATGACGGCGGGCAGCACCGGCAGCCCGTACCGCCGCATCGCCAGCCCGATCAGCCCGATGACCAGCAGGATGACCAGGTCGAGGGCCTCGCCGCTGACGGCGTACGCGCCGACCGAGGCGAAGAAGAGGATGCCGGCGTACAGATAGGGCCGCGGGATGCGCAGCAGCTTCGCCCAGACCGGGGCCAGCGGCAGGTTCACCACCAGCAGCAGCACCATCCCGACGAACAGGGAGGCGATCAGGCCCCACACCAGATCCGGTTCCCGCTCGAAGAGCAGCGGGCCCGGCTGGATGCCGTACTGCTGGAAGGCCGCCAGCATCACCGCGGCGACGGCCGTGGTGGGCAGGCCGAGGGTCAGCATCGACACAAGGGTGCCGGCCGCCGAGGCGGAGGCGGCGGACTCGGGTCCCGCGACGCCCTCGATGGCGCCCTTGCCGAACTCGTCCTTGTGCTTCGACAGCCGCTTCTCCGTGACGTACGACAGGAACGTCGGTATCTCCGCGCCGCCCGCCGGGATCGCGCCGAACGGGAAGCCGATCAGCGGGCCGCGCAGCCACGGCTTCCACACCCGGCGGACGTCGTCCTTCGCCAGCCACGGCCGGCCGACGGGGATCGCGCCGTCACGCGACGAGCGCAGATGGGCGGCGACCCACAGCGCCTCGCCGATGGCGAACAGGCCCACGGCCACGATGATCACGTCGATGCCGTCCGCGAGCTGCAGCGAGCCGAAGGTCAGCCGCTGCTGGCCGGTCATCTGGTCCAGGCCCACGAGCCCGATGGTCAGGCCGATGAGCAGCGAGGCCAGCCCCCGGATCCGGGACTTGCCGAGCACGGAGGTCACCGCGATGAACGCGAGGACCATGATGGCGAAGTAGTCCGGTGCGCCGATGTCCACGGCCAGGTCGGCGACCACGGGCGCCAGCACGACCAGCAGACAGGTGCCGATCATGCCGCCCGCGAAGTGGCCGATGGCGGCCGCGGCCAGGGCCTGCGAGCCCCGGCCGGACTTGGCCATCGGGTTGCCCTCCATCGCGGCGACCACCGCGGCGCTCTCGCCGGGGGTGTTGAGCAGGATGGAGGTGGTGGAGCCGCCGAACATGCCGCCGTAGTAGATGCCCGCGAACATGATGAACGCGGCGGTCGGGTCCAGGCCGTAGGTGACGGGCAGCAGCAGCGCGACGGCCATCGCCGGGCCGATGCCGGGCAGTACGCCGATCGCGGTGCCGAGGAGCACGCCGACAGCGGCCCACAGCAGGTTCATCGGCGTCAGCGCGGTGCCGAAGCCGTCCATCAGGGACGTCAGTGAGTCCATGTCACAGCACCTCCAGCAGCGGGCCGCCGGGGAGCGGGACACCGAGCAGGTTGTTGAAGACCGCGTACGTGGCTACGGAGAGCACCGCGGCGATCAGCGGGTCGCGGGAGGGGTTGCGGCTGCCGAGCGCGTAGGCGGAGCCCCAGAACAGCAGGGCGCCCGCGACGGGGAAGCCCACGACGCCGATCAGCACGGCGGAGCCCAGGAACACCCCGGCAAGCAGCAGCACGGTGCGCCACTCGGCGGGGGCGTCGAGGTCGATGTCCTCCCCGCCCTCGGCCTCGCCCTTCCCGCCGCGGAGCACGTCCACGGCGAGGAAGGCGGCGACGACGAGCAGCGCGGCGCCGACGACGGTGGGGACGGCGGCCGGGCCGACGGGGCCGCGCTGGGCGAAGTCGGTGTCCATGGTCAGCGCGTCGGTGAGGACGAGCACGCCGAGCACGGCGAGCAGGGCGCACACGCCGAGTTCGGACCTGCCGCGGAGCTTCGCGCGCAGTCCGGCGCGCTCCGGTTCCCGCACGGCCTTGGTCAGGGTCTGGCTCACAGCCCCAGCTCCTTCAGTACGGAGACGACGCGCTTGTCCTGGGCGTCGAGGAAGTCGCCGAACTCGTCGCCCGTCAGGAAGGCGTCCGTCCAGCCGTTCTTCTTCAGGGACTCCCGCCACGCCGGGGTGGCGTGCAGCCCCTCGAAGAGGGCGATCAGCTTGGTGCGTTCGGCGTCCGACAGGCCGGGCGGGGCGACGAAGCCGCGCCAGTTGATGAAGTCGGTGTCCAGGCCCGCCTCGCGCAGCGTCGGCGCGTCGAGCCCGGGGTGGCGCTGGGCGCTGGTCACGGCCAGGACGCGCAGCTCGCCGGCCTTGATCTGGTCGAGGTACTCGCCGACGCCGGAGACGCCGAAGGCGACCTTGCCGCCGAGGATGGAGGCGAGCAGCTCGCCGCCGCCGTCGAAGGGCACGTAGTTGACGTCCTTCGGGGTGATGCCGGCGGCGCGCGCCATCAGCATCGGAGCCAGGTGGTCGGGGCCGCCCGGGGAGGAGCCGCCGCCGACGGGAAGCTTGCCGGGATCCGCCTTCCAGGCGTCGACCAGCTCCCCGAGCGTCCGGTACGGGGAGTTCTTCGGGACGACGACGATGTCCGGCTCCTGGGTGACCCGCGCGATGGGCGTGGTCTGCGACAGCCGGGCGTCGGTGTCGTTGGTGCGGACGGCGCCGACGACGCCGAGGCCCATCGACATGGCGAGCTTGCCGTTGCCGCGCTCGTTGATCAGCCGGGTGAGGCCGACGGTGCCGCCGGCGCCGGGCAGGTTGAAGACCTGGACGCTGTGGTTCAGGCCCTCGTCCTCGATGTTCTTGCCGGCGGTGCGGGCGGTGATGTCGTAGCCCCCGCCGGGGGTGTTGGGGACCATGAGTTCCAGTCCCGGGATCTGCGTACCGGTCGCCTCACCGGTACCGGTGGTCAGCAGCGGGGGTCCGAGGAGAACCAGCAGCGCCGACGCGGCGAGCGCCAGGGGGGTGCGCAGTCGCACAGGGTGTCACCGCCTCTTCGTCGAGGAGTAGCCATGGGGGATGTCACCGCGAAGCCGCGGTGCGGCCATATGTTGCCTGCGCGTTAACGACGTGTCGTGGTTGCGTCAACAAGGAAACTTTTGGTCTTTCTGGTCCCGGGGCGCGGACCTGACCCGCCGCTCGCGGCAGCCGCCCGGGGCGGGGCTGACCTGCGGGTAGCCTGGCGCGATGATCCGGGTGCTCGTGGTCGACGACGACTTCATGGTTGCCAAGCTGCACAGCCGCTACGTGGCGGCGGCGGACGGCTTCGAGGTCGTCGGCGTCGCCCACACCGGCGCGGACGCGCTGCGCGCGGTGGAGCGGCTGCGGCCGGACCTGGTGCTGCTGGACGTCTATCTGCCGGACATGGACGGCATCGCGGTGCTCCAGCGGCTGCGCTCGGGCGGGCACGCGGACACGGACGTCCTGATGATCACGGCGTCCCGGGACGCGGAGACGATCCGCGGGGCGGTACGGGGCGGGGCGCTGTACTACGTCATCAAACCGTTCAGCCAGGCGGCGCTGCACGAGCAGCTGCGCCACTACGCGGCGAAGCGCTCGAAGCTGGACGCCCTGGACGGGACGGCCGGCCAGGACGACGTCGACCAGGTCTTCGGCGCCGGCCCCACGGTCTCCCGCCAGCTGCCGAAGGGCCTGAACACCCGCACGGCCGATCTGGTCGAGCGAGTGCTGCGGGCGCATCCGGAGGGCCTGTCGGCGGCGGAGTGCGCGGCGGAGGCGGAGCTGTCACGGGTGGCGGCGCGGCGCTATCTGGAGTTCTTCACGGAGTCGGGCCGCGCGGAGCTGTCGATGCGGTACGGCGGGACGGGGCGGCCGGGGCACCGGTACCGGTGGACGGGGTGACCGGATGACCGCGTGCCTGGGTGGCCTTGCTCGCCGTCAGCCGAGCCACCCCGGCCGTACCAGCCCCGACTCGTAGGCCATCACCACCAGCTGGGCCCGGTCCCGGGCGCCGAGCTTGACCATCGTGCGGCTCACATGCGTCTTGGCGGTCAGCGGGCTGACGACCAGGCGGTGGGCGATCTCCTCGTTCGACAGGCCCATGCCGACCAGCGCCATCACCTCGCGCTCCCGCTCGGTGAGGTGCTCGAGCCCGGCGGCCGCCTCGGGTTCCTTCGAGCGGGCGGCGAACTCGGCGATCAGCCGGCGGGTGACGCCGGGCGACAGCAGGGCGTCGCCGTCGACCACCGCCCGTACCGCGCGCAGGAGTTCGTCCGGTTCGGTGTCCTTCACCAGGAAGCCGGAGGCGCCGGAGCGGATGGCCTCGAAGACGTACTCGTCCAGCTCGAAGGTCGTCAGCATGACGACCCGGACGGACGACAGTTCGTGGTCCTCGGTGATCCTCCGGGTCGCGGCGAGGCCGTCCAGGAGCGGCATCCGGATGTCCATCAGGACGACGTCCGGCCGCTGTTCGCGGACCAGGGCCACGGCCTGTTCGCCGTCGGCGGCCTCACCGGCGACCTCGATGTCCGGCTGGGCGTCGAGCAGGGCTCTGAACCCGGCCCGGACCAGGATCTGGTCGTCTGCCAGCAGTACGCGGATCACGGTGCCTCCCGGGTGCGGTTGCCGGTGGCCACCGTATCCGCCGCGCCCAGCGGCACGCGGGCCTGGACCCGGAATCCGCCGTCGTCCCGCGGACCGGCCTCGACGGTGCCGCCGAGCGCCGCGGCCCGTTCCCGCATGCCGACCAGGCCGTTGCCGCCGCCGGTCATGCCGCCGGGGGCGGCCGGACCGTCGTCGTCGACGCGCAGCCGCAGCTCCCCGGGCCCGTACGCGATCAGCACGCGGGCCGTACGGGAGCCGGAGTGGCGGACGACGTTGGTGAGCGCCTCCTGCACGATGCGGAACGCCGCGAGGTCGGTGCCCGGCGGCAGCGCCGTACGGGCGCCCTCCGTGGTGACGTCGACGGTCAGGCCCGCTCCGGCGAAGTGCTCGGTCAGCTCGCCGAGCCGGTCCAGGCCGGGGGCCGGCGCGCGGGGCGGGCCGCCGGGGGTGCGCAGGGCCTCCAGGACCTGGCGCACCTCGCCGAGGGCCTCCTTGCTGGCGGCCTTGATCGTGGTCAGGGCCTCGCGGGCCTTCTCGGGGTGCTGGTCGAGCAGGGCGAGGCCGACGCCCGCCTGCACGTTGATCACGGAGATGCTGTGCGCGAGCACGTCGTGCAGTTCGCGGGCGATGCGCAGCCGCTCCTCGTCGGCGCGGCGCTGGCGGGCGGCGCGGCGCTCCCCCTCGGCCTTCGCCCACTGCTCGCGGCGGGTACGGACCAGCTCGCCGCCGGCGACGACGGCCGTCACCCAGGCGGCGATGAACAGTTCCTGCCCCCAGGCCGAGCCGCTGTCCCCGGCGGGCGGCAGCCAGCGGTACAGCCAGTGCCCGATCAGCACATGCCCGCCCCACAGCGCGCCGAGCGACCACCAGACCACGCGCCGCTCCCCCGCCATGACGGCCGCGAAGGCCGCCAGGGCGACGGAGAAGAAGATCGGTCCGTAGGGGTAGCCGAGCGCCAGATACGCGAGCATCGACGCGCTGGTGCCGATCACGACGAGGCGCGGGTGGCGGTGGCGGAGCAGCAGCAGCGCCACGGAGCCGAGGACGAGGAGGTAGGCCAGCCAGTCGGCGGACACCCGGCCGTCCTGGTTCTCGGAGGCGCCGTTGGTGCCCACGACCATGAAGACGGCGATCACCAGCGTCGACAGCCACGGGATGCGGCCGGCGGCGCGGTTCTCCAGCCAGCGGGCCACGGGCCACGGCGGGCCGTCGGCGTCCGCGCCCCACCGGGGAGCGGTCGTCCGCCGGGCCCCGCGCGGGCCGTCACTGTGCTTCGCCCACGGGGGCCCTGAACACCTCATGCCCGCAACGCTAGACCGCGCGGGCCCCGATTGCGTCAGCCCGGCGCCGTCATCGTGCGTACTCCCTGGGGAGTACCTCCTGCGGGCCGCTGGCCTGCGGGGCTTCCGTGATCCCGAAGCGGGCGTGGAGCCGCCGCAGGGGTGCGGGCGCCCACCAGTTCGCGCGCCCCGCGAGGCGCATGCCGACGGGCAGCAGGACACCGCGTACGAGGATGGCGTCCACGAGGACGGTGAGGGCGGCGCCGATGCCGAGCTCCTTGAGGAAGACGACGCCGCCCGTCGCGTACGACGCGAAGGTCAGCGCAAGGATGCCGGCGGCGGCGGTGATGAGCGGGGCGCTGCGGCCGATGCCGGCGGCAACGGCCTGTTCGGTGTCGCCGGTGCGGTCGTGCTCCTCCTTGATCCGGGAGAGGAGGAAGACCTCGTAGTCCATCGACAGCCCGTACACGACGCAGAACATCAGCACGGGAATGCTCGGCTCGACGGAGCCGGTCGGGGTGAAGCCGAGCGGGCCGGAGAGGTTGCCCTCCTGGAAGACCCAGACCAGGCAGCCGAACATCACGCCGAGGCTGAGCAGGTTCAGCACGGTCGCCTTCAGCGGCAGCAGCACGCTGCCCGTCATCAGGAACAGGATGACGTAGGTGGCGGCGAGGATGAGGCCGACGACGATCGGCAGGCGGTCCAGCAGGGTGGAGCGGAAGTCGGTCGTCTCGGCCGGGTAGCCGCCGACGAGGGTGTTGTACGGGGCCGGGACGGCGCGCACGGCGGCGACGAAGGCGGGCACGTCGCCGTACATGGCCGCTTGGGTGGGGACCACGCCGATCCGCAGGGCGCCGCCTTCGGCGGTGAGCCCCGGGCCTGCCGCGGCGGTGACGAGGCGGCCGTCGCGGAAGGTGCCCGCCGGGGAGTCGGTCTGGAAGACGCCCGGGATCCGGGACAGCTCGGCGGCGTACGCGGCGGTCTCCTCCGCGGTGCCGCCTTCGGGGGCGACGATCTGGACGGTGTCGGTGGGCTCGGCGGCGAAGTCGCGGTGGACGGTCTCCGACGTCGTACGGGAGGAGGCGCCCGCCGGCAGCGTCCGCTCGTCGGGCAGCCCGAAGCGCAGGCCGAGCAC
This sequence comes from Streptomyces sp. NPDC051940, assembly GCF_040680895.1. Taxonomy (NCBI): domain Bacteria; kingdom Bacillati; phylum Actinomycetota; class Actinomycetes; order Kitasatosporales; family Streptomycetaceae; genus Streptomyces; species Streptomyces sp. NPDC051940. Next base: position 7,067 of record NZ_JBFAXR010000135.1, read on the forward strand.
GGGGGAGGCGGCGAGCAGCAGCACGACAAGGACGGAGGCGCCGCTCAGCACGGGCCGGCGCATCACCCACAGCGCGGTGCGGTGCCACCGGGTGCCGGTGCGTGCCGGCGCCCGCTCCACGCGGTGGCCCCAGCGGGCCAGGGCCGCGGGCAGGACGAGGACGGCGCCGGTCACGGCGGTCACGACGACGAGGACGCCGGCGTAGGCGAAGGAGCTCAGGAAGAAGAACGGGAAGACGAGCAGCGCGGACAGCGACACCGCGACGGTGACCCCGCTGAAGACGACCGTGCGGCCCGCTGTCGCGACGGAACGGACGACGGCTTCGTCGCGGGAGCGGCCGGCGTTCCGCTCCTCGCGGAAGCGGTTGATCACGAACAGGCAGTAGTCGATGCCCAGTCCGAGCCCGAGGACGAGGGCGATGTTCGCGGCGAAGGCGGACACGGGCGTGAACTGGGCGACCAGCCGCAGCCCCGCGAGGGTGCCCAGCACGCTCAGCAGCCCCACGCCGACGGTCAGCAGGGCGGCGACGGTACGCCGGTAGACCAGGATCAGCAGGAGCACGACGGCGGGCAGTACGAGGACCTCGGCGGTGAGGAAGTCCTCCCGCGCCTGCGCGCTCACCTGCCGCGAGATCTCCTCCTGCCCGCCGACCTGGACGGTGATGTCGTCCGTCGTACGGGCGAGGCGGGGCGAGAGGTCGGCGAGGGCCTGGCGGGTGTCGGTGGCGCTCCCCTCCATCCGGGCGAGCACGAGCGCCTTCGAGCCGTCCTTCGCCCGCAGCGCGGGGCTTGCGGCGTCCCAGTAGGAGACGGTCTCGGTGACCATGGGGGCGTCGGCGACCTCGGCGGCGAGCGCCCGCCCTGCGGCGGCGACGCGCTCGCCGTCCACGTCTCCGTGGCGGGCGGTGACGAGCAGCGCCAGATTGGGGTTCCCGGCCCCGAACTCCTCCCGCAGCACCTCCCCCGCCTCGACGGACTCCGTCCCGGGCGCCTCCCACCGCGACAGCTCCAGCTCGGACTGCGCGCCGGCGCCGTACGCGCCGAGCCCGACCAGGGCGACCAGCGCGAGCAGCAGCACGGCCCCGCTGCGCCGGACCCCCAGCCGTCCGATGCGGGCCAACAGGCCATCCATGTGCGGTTTCCTCTCCGTGGCGATGCGTTACGCCGCCACGGTGACCGCACTCGCTGACCGGTCACTGGAACGTCCACTGGAAGAACCGCTGGAAGGGCGTCAGCCGTCGACGCCGCCGTACAGACCCCAGCTGTCGAGGCCGGAGTAGACGTACGCCGTCCGGCCGCGTGGGAAGGACATGGCCTCCGCCTCCCCGCTGTACACGGCCACCAGGGTGTCCGCGCCCCTCCACCACGTATCCGCCAGGCCGACGACCTCCCGCACGGGCTCGAATCCGTCCAGATCGATGCCGTCGACGTCGTCCCCGGTCACCTTGGTGATCTGCTGCGCCCAGAGCCGGGCGTGGTACACGAGGGCGAGGGACTCGACCCAGCCCTCGATCGTGGCGTGCAGCGGTGCCCATTCGCCCGCGTGGATGCCGAACTCGTCGTCCGGGCCGATGTAGAAGCCGAACGGTACGGATGCCCGCTGCATCCCGGCCTCGAACCACCAGCCCTCATCGGTGGACCCCTCGGGACTGTCGGCCTCGAAATAGCGCGGCCCACCTTCGTATCCGGGCGCGGGCGGCAGCACCAGCCCGCCCCACCGCTCCTGGAAGGCCGCCATCCGGTCGATCTGCCCTGCCGGGACGTCCCGCTCCAGGTAGAACCGGCGGTGCTCCTCGACGGGTGTGACATCGACCCGGACCCCGTGCACGCCGAGGAAGCTCCGGGCGCGCCTGGTCAGGCCGCTGGGGATGGCATCGCCGTGCAGATTGAGGTCCACGCCCGGACGCTATCCGAGGGCCCATGCCGCCTGCCTCCGCTTTGTTAGGCTGCAGGATGCGCTTCGAACTGCTGGGTCCCCTGCGCGCCTTCGGCGACGGCGGGGCCGAGGTGTCGCTCGGGCCGCCGAAGCAGCGGGCGTTGCTGGCCGTGCTGCTGTTGCAGGAGGGGCGGTCCCTGTCGTACGACGGGGTCGTGGACGCCGTCTGGGGTGACGAGCCGCCCGCGCAGGTGCGCAACCTGGTGCAGAAGTACGTCTCGGGGCTGCGGCGAGCCGGTATCGACGTGACGTGGACCGGGTCCGGCTACCGGCTCGACGGGGCGGAGATCGACGACCTGCGGGAGCGGCGCGCCTTGCTCCGCCAGGCCGTGACCGCCCGCGACGGCGGCGACCTCCGGCGCGCGGCGGAGCTGGCGCGGCAGGGCGAGGCGATGTGGCGCGGGGAGTTCGCCGAGGGGCTGGCGGGTCCGTATCTCGCGGCCGAGAGGCGCCGGTTCGCGGAGAAGCGGCTGATGGTGCTGGAGGCGCGGCTCGAGCTGGACATCGAGCTGGAGCGCTACCACGAGTGCGTGCACGAGCTGGTCCGCCAGGTGGCCGGGCATCCGCTGCGTGAGCGCCTGGTGTGGCTGCTGATGCTCGCCCTGTACCGCAGCGGCCGGCCGACGGACGCGCTCGTCGTGTACGAGGAGGCGCGCACCCGGATCGCCGACCAGCTGGGCGCCGACCCGGGCCCCGCCCTGCGCGCGCTCCACGAGCGGGTGCTGCGGCAGGACCCGGCGCTGCTGGCACGCCCCGTACAGGCGGCATGACCGCCCCGGGCTACCCCGCCAGGACCCGTTCGAGGGTGGCGTAACCCGCGGGCTCCCAGGTCGGCTTGCCGCCGGGCAGGCCGAGCCTGCCGTTGCGTCCGATCGCGATCAGGTTGGCGGCACGCAGCACGGCCCAGCCGCGGGCGCGGGCGACGGTGGCGTCGTCGGCGCGCTCATAGGCGTCGAAGAACCGGTGCGCCGCGCCGGCGGGCAACAGGATCCAGGCGGCGGACAGATCGGTCGCGGGGTCGCCCGCACACATCTCGCCGAAGTCGATCACCCCCGCGAGCGTCCCGTCCCGCACGACCACGTTCGCCGGGTGCAGGTCGCCGTGCAGCCACAGCGGCGCGCCCTGCCAGGCGGGCGCCGCGACGGCTTTCTCCCACACCTCCCGCGCGGCGTCCGCGCCCGCGTGGCCGGCGAGGGCGTCGAACCACCCGTCGACCGGGCCGAGTCCGGCCATGGGGACGCCACGGGTGGGGTTGGCGGGGGCGTCGGCCGGCGCGGGCTCGTGCAGTGCCGCAAGGAATCCCGCGAGGACCTCGGCGGCCCCGGCGCACGTGACCGGCGCGCGATCGGCCGGCTCCCCCTCGACCCAGCGCGCGATCGTCCAGGTGTGCTCGAACAGACGCGACGGCTCACCGGCGCGCACCGGAACGGGCGTGGGCAGCGGCAGCCGCCCGGCCAGTTCCGGCAGCCATCTCCGCTCCGTACGCAGCAGAGCCGGCGCCCGCTCGGTGCGCGGCATGCGTACGGCGAGCTCCTCCCCGAGGCGCCACTGCTGGTTGTCCCAGCCGCCGGCGACCTCGCGCAGCTCCAGCTCCGCGAGATCGGGGTGCTGGTCCAGCAGCAGCGCGCGCACCAGATCCTGCTCGAACCTCAACTCTTCCACCGCGCAGCCTTTCGATCACAGGGATGCGCAGGACGCTAACACCCGTCGATCAGTGCGGGCGAAGCCCGTCCTCAGCGCCGCGGAGCCACCACCGACAGCAGCCTGTGCACCGTGGGATGCGTCCGTACGATCGACGCCAAGGTCGTCGTCCCCCGCGTGAACCTCGTGAACGCCACCCACGCCGGGCGGAAACCGGTGAGCGCGCTGTGGAACACCGCTGGGCGCTGTTCGAAGGCCGCCAGCAGCCGGCGGCCCACCGACATCTCCACGGCGAGCCCCGCCTTGATGGCGAAGGCGTAGTTCAGCGCCTGGCGCCGCGCGTCCACCGCGTCCGCGGCCTCGGCGACGCGCACCGCCCACTCGCCCGCGATCCGCCCGGAGCGCAGCGCGTACGAGATGCCCTCGCGCGTCCACGGCTCGAGCAGCCCGGCCGCGTCGCCGCAGACGAGCACCCGGCCGCGGGACAGCGGCGAGTTGTGGGTGCGGCAGCGGGTGAGGTGGCCTGAGGAGACCTCCGGCTCGAAGCCCGCCAGGCCGAGCCGGCCGATGAAGTCCTCCAGATAGCGCTTGGTGGCCGCCCCCTCGCCGCGCGCGGCGATCACGCCGACGGTCAGCGTTTCGCCCTTGGGGAACACCCAGCCGTAACTGCCCGGCAGCGGCCCCCAGTCGATGGCCACCCGGCCCTTCCAGTCGGCGGCGACCTCCGGCGGCACCGGGATCTCGGCCTCCAGGCCCAGATCGACCTGCTCCAGCTCCACGCCCACGTGCCCGCCGATCCGGCTCGCGCTGCCGTCCGCGCCGACCACCGCGCGGGCCAGCAGGGTCTCCCCGTCGGCGAGCACCACGGCCACGCTGCGCCGGTCCGGAACGGCCGACCCGTGCTGCTCCACCCGGGTGACGGCCACCCCGGTACGCAGCTCGGCACCCGCCTTCTGCGCGGCCTCGGCGAGCCGCTGGTCGAACTCGGCCCGGTTGACCAGCCCGAAGAGGGTCGTGCGGGAGCGGCGCGTACGGGCGAACCTGCCGTGGTACGAGAACGTCACCGCCGTCACCCGGTCCAGCAGGGGCAGGTCGAAGCCGTCCGGCAGCGCCTCCCGCGAGGGGCCGATGATGCCGCCGCCGCAGGTCTTGTACCGCGGCAGCTCGGCCTTCTCCAGCAGCAGCACCTTCCGGCCCAGTTCGGCCGCCGCCCGGGCCGCGGAGGAACCCGCCGGCCCCGCACCGACCACGATGACGTCCCAGACCTCACCCGGCGCGTTCCCGCCGCTCACGTCGTCGCCGCTCACGTCCCGGCCGCTCACGTCCTCGCCGCTCACTTCTGACATGCTCCACTCGCCGCTGTCCGAAGGCCACTGCCCGATCCGAGGGTGTCACACCCCTGTGAAATGATCGGCAGCATCCCCGTTCGTTCCACGAACACAACGGCGTGACCACCAGGAGCGTTCCCCATGCACCACGAACAGCTGGCGGACACCGTCGCCGCGCTGCAGCCCCGGGCTCTGACCGAGCTCGCGGAGCTCGTCCGGTTCCGGTCCGTCGCCGACTTCCAGCAGTTCCCGAAGAGCGAGTCCGAGGCCGCCGCCGAGTGGGTGGCCGACGCCCTGCGGGCGGAGGGCTTCGTCGACGTCGCCCTGCTGGACACACCGGACGGCACCCAGTCGGTGTACGGGTACCTGCCCGGCCCCGAGGGTGCGCCGACGGTGCTGCTGTACGCGCACTACGACGTACAGCCGCCGCTGGACGAGGAGGCGTGGACCACGCCGCCGTTCGAGCTGACCGAGCGCGACGGCCGGTATTACGGCCGCGGCTCCGCCGACTGCAAGGGCGGCATCGTCATGCACCTCACGGCGCTGCGCGCGCTGAAGGCGACGGGCGGAGTGCCGGTCGGCGTGAAGTTCATCGCCGAGGGCTCGGAGGAGATGGGCTTCGGCGGCCTGGAGCAGTACGCCGAGGCCCACCCGGAGCTGCTGGCGGCGGACGCCATCGTGATCGGCGACGCGGGCAACTTCCGCGTCGGTCTGCCGACGGTCACAGCGACCCTGCGCGGCATGACGATGATGTCGGTCCAGGTCGACACGCTGGCCGGGAACCTCCACTCCGGCCAGTTCGGCGGCGCCGCCCCGGACGCCCTGGGCGCCCTGATCCGTACGCTCGACTCGCTGCGCGCCGAGGACGGTTCGACGACCGTCGACGGGCTGGACGCGGGCGCCGAGTGGGACGGCATCGAGTACGACGAGGACGCCTTCCGCAAGGACGCCAAGGTCCTCGACGGCGTGGAGCTGATCGGCTCGGGCGGGATCTCCGGCCGTATCTGGTCCAAGCCGGCCGTCACGGTGCTGGGCATCGACTGCCCGCCGGTGGTCGGCGCGACGCCCTCGGTGCAGGCCAGCGCGCGGGCGCTGGTGTCGCTGCGGGTGCCGCCGGGCGTGGACGCGGAGAGCGCGCGGCAGCTGCTGGTGGCGCATCTGGAGGCGCACACGCCGTGGGGCGCGCGGGTGCAGATCGAGAAGGTCGGGCAGGGGCAGCCGTTCCGCGCCGACCTGTCCAGCCCGGCGTACGCGGCGATGGCCGAGGCGATGCGGGTCGCCTACCCGGGTGAGGAGATGCAGGCGGCGGGCCAGGGCGGCTCGATCCCGCTGTGCAACACGCTCGCCACGCTCTACCCGAAGGCCGAGATCCTGCTGATCGGGCTGAGCGAGCCGGAGGCGCAGATCCACGCGGTCGACGAGAGCGTGTCGCCGGAGGAGCTGGAGAAGCTGTCCCTGACGGAGGCGCTGTTCCTGCGGGGTTACGCCGCGTCCCAGGGCTGACGGCAGGCCCGCCGGGCCGGGCGGGCTCCTTTCGGGGCGGGCCGCCGCCCGGCGACCGGAACGGCCGCCCGACGGTTCGTACGCCCGGCTCAGGCCACCGCCGTGAGCCGGGCGAACACCACCGTGTTGCCGGAGTAGCCGGCGCCGGGGGTGTAGTCGCCGCCGCAGGTCAGCAGGCGCAGCTCGGCGTGCCGGGTGTCGCGGTAGACGCGCTCGCCGGGGAAGTCCTCGGCGTCGAAGAGCTTCACCCGGTACACGGTGAACACGGCCGTCGTCCCGTCCGCCCGCTCGACCTCGATCCGGTTGCCCTTCTTCAGCGCCCCGGCGTTGTAGAAGACCGCCGGGCCCACCGCGCTGTCGACGTGGCCGACGAGCACGGCCGTGCCCTTGGCCCCAGGGCCGACGGAACCGTCGTACCAGCCGGCGGTCCACGGGTCCTGCGGCGGCGGCGCCTCGATCCAGCCCTCGGGGTCCAGGCCCACCCGGATCAGCGGCGACTCGACGTCGATGCCCGGGATGCGCACGGCCGTCGGCACCGAGGCGCGCATCGGATCGTGGCCGGGCGGCGCCCCGTCGAGCAGGCTGTCCTCGGGGTCGGGCCGGGGCGGGCCGAAGCCGCCGACGCCGATACAGATCATGGCGATGCCGGCGACGAAGCCGAAGACGATCAGCCCGGTGGTGAACCGGGAACGGGCCTTGCTGGGCGATCCATCTGTCAACGCAGGTCACCAACCACTGGTCGGACACGGCACGGTGCCCGCCACCCGCCGGGAGGCGAGGGGCCGGGCACCGCACCGCGCGGGGCTATTCCACCGAGCGGCGGCGGCGCAGCAGGACCGCGCCGCCGAGCACCGCGGCGGAGCTCACCGCCGTCCCGGAGGCCAGCAGCACCGGATCACCGGTCTGCGAGCCGCCGAGCCCTCCGCGGGCCGGACGCACCGGCTTCACGGCACCGGCGGCGGGCGACGAGGCGCTCGCGGTGGGCCGTACGGAGGTCGGGGAGGTGGCGGAGGGTTTGGCTGACGGTCTGGCCGTGGTCGCCGACGGGCTCGGTCTGGGCCGTGAGGTGCTGGACGTATCCGCGATCTTGAAGGTGGTACGTCCGGTCTCCGGCCCGCAGGTGAAGGTGACCGTGTACTCGGCGCCCGGTTTGGCGTCCCAGTCCACGGTGACCGACGCGCTCTGCATCGGGTCACCCGCCATGCCCAGCGGTACCGCGTTGAACACCCCTGACGAGGCTCGCGCCTGGTGTTCGCAGTCCGTCGCCGTGAGATTCACCTGGCCGCCCGCCTTGACGGTCTTGGGCGAGACGGTGAATCCGAACGAGGTGATGTTGGTGTCCGCGTCCTGGGCGAGCGCCGTCGGGGCGGCCATGCCGACCGTCAGGACGGACACCGCTGAGGCCGCCAGGGCCGTGGATATGGTGCGCATCGGGAGCTCCTCATCGTCACGTCAGGCACGACGGGGTTCCGCCGCCGCATGCACCCGACGCTATGCATCCGCGCGCACCGGCACTCTGTCTGACTGTGCTGAATGGGGCACCCGGTCTGCTGAACGGCTGACGGTCTCGCCGTGCCCCCGGGCGCCCGGCTCACCCCACCGGCACTCCGGCCTCCAGGTTGAACGCCGTCGCGCGTTCCCGGGCGCGCAGCGCCCAGTGCAGCCGGGTGAAGCGCACGGGCGGCAGCAGGTCGCGCGCCTCGTCCTCGGTGACGAACTTCCAGTCGCGCAGCTCCGGTCCGGGCAGGAGCACGCTGCGCCGCTGGTCGGGGTCCAGCTGCCCGCCGTCGAAGAGCAGCCGCAGCCCTCCGTATCCGGGCGGGGCGGGCGGCTCCCAGTCGACGACCAGGAGCCGGGGCTGGATCTCGAGCCGCAGTCCGAGCTCCTCGGCCACCTCGCGCACCCCGGCCCGGGCGGGCGGCTCGCCGCGCTCCACGACCCCGCCGGGGAACTCCCAGCCGGGCTTGTAGGTGGGATCGACCAGCAGCACCCGGTCCCGGTCGTCGAAGAGCAGCACCCCCGCGGCGAGCGTCTCGGCGGTGGGCTCGGGGGTCTGCACGATGTCGCACAGGCCCGCGCCCGAGCGCAGGTCCGCGGCGAGCTGCTCGGCGATCTCCCGCAGTGAGCGGCCCTCGGTGGTGACGGCGTGCGCCTCGGCCCGCAGCCAGCGGGGCAGCGCCGGGCGCAGGATCGTTTCCCCTGACGTGAGCACCAGATGCCGTACGGGAATCCGGCGGGCCGCGAGGGCGCCGAAGATCTCGTCCCGGTGCTCCTGCCCGAACAGCGTGAGCGGTACGACGAGGGGCCCGTCGACCTCGGAGAGCAGGGCCGCGGCCGTGTCGACGACCAGCCTGCGCCAGGCGGGCAGGTCCCTGCAGTCGGCGGCGTCCTCGGTGCGCTTGCCGGGGAGCAGCACGCGCAGCGCGTCGCCGATGACCTCCGGCTCGTACAGCAGGCTGCCGGGGATGAGGTCGACAAGTGCGCGGCCCGCCGCGGTCTTGCCGGCGCCCGGAGCGCCGTTCAGCCATACGATCACACGTTCCCCCTCTGTGGTCGCCCCCAGAGAGTTGCCCGGTACACCGGGCCCGGGAAACCCGTCGGCGCCCCGACCGCACGGCCGGCGATCAAACCGGGGGCCTTCCCTTGCCGTTGGCATGGGCGGCCCGGGCATGCCACGGCGTCGTGGGCGTCCGGTGTGCGTCGTGGGCGTCCTTGTGCGCCCTGGGCGTCAGAACCGCCAGCGCGTCGCGCCGTGCGGCTCGGCGAAGGCCACGCCGACGGCGGAGTCGTGGTCGAGCCGGTAGACGTACCACGGCGGCGGCCCCGCGCTCGGCGCGCTGAACGGGGCGGTCAGCGCGTCGCCGGCCACCTCGGCCGGCCAGCCGCCCTCGCGGTAGCGGCTCGCGACCGTCGCCAGGGTCCCGCTGTCGGTCACCCGGCTCGCCTCGCCCTCCAGGACCAGGTCCAGGCCCGCCGGCCGGAGGGAGACGGTGCAGGCCGGATTCACGGCCAGATCACGCGACTTGGGGGTGCGCGGCCCGCTGACGAAGTACAGCTCGCCGTCCAGCCAGAGTCGAGGTTGGTCGTCCCGACGGGCTCACGGTGCGTCATGCCGGTACCTCCGGTCGTCCTGGCGGCTTCGTAGGTGCAGACCGCCGTGGGACCGGAAACTCGTCGCCGCCCGGCGTCACCCCTTGCTGGATCCCAGGGTCAGTCCGGCGATGAAGTGGCGCTGCAGGAGCAGGAAGACCAGGATCGTGGGCAGGGCGACCAGGACGGAGCCGGCGGCGAGGAGGTTGTAGTCGGTGAAGAACTGGCCGCGGAGGTTGTTGAGGGAGGACGTGATCGGCAGCTTGTCCGGGTTGGAGATGAAGATCAGGGCCCACAGGAAGTCGTTGTAGATCCAGGTGAACTCCAGTGTCGCCAGCGCCGCGAGGGCCGGCCGGCACAGCGGCAGCGTGATGCGCCAGTACTGGGTCCACACGCCCGCGCCGTCCACGATCGCGGCCTCCAGGATCTCCTGCGGCAGCGAGCGCATGAAGCTGGACAGCACGAAGACGCAGAAGCCCACCTGGAAGCCGACATGGGTGATCATGACGGCCCAGTACGAGTCGTACATCGACAGCGAGTCCGACATCCACCACGGCAGCGGGATCTCCCGGAACAGCACGTACAGCGGCGTCACGATGACCTGTTGCGGCAGCAGGTTGCCGGCAGTGAAGACCATCAGCAGCACCAGCCCGCCGCGCACGCGCAGCCGGGCGATCGCGAAGGCGGCGAACGACGCCAGGAACAGCGTGAGGATCACCGCGGGGATCGCGATGATCATCGTGTTGGCGAAGTACTTCCCCATCCCCGACTCGGTGTACGCCCGCTTGTAGTAGTCGAAGGACAGATGGTCGGGCAGCGAGAGATAGCCGTGCAGAGCCGTCTCCTCGTACGGCCGCAGCGACGCGTACACCGCCAGCGCCAGCGGCGCGAGGAACGCCAGCGACACCGCCAGCAGGAAGATGTGCGTGCCCCACCGGCCGCGGCGGCGCGGCCCGCGCGGCCCCGGCGCCGGGGTGCGGGTGGCCGGTTCGGCGGTTGCCGTGGCGAGCGTCATCGGTTCTTCTCCCCTCGCGTCTCCTGCACCAGGTACGTGACGATGAACCCGAGGGACACCGTCAGCAGCACCACCGCGATCGCCGAGCCGAAGCCGATCCGGCTGGCCTCGCCGATGATGTTGTCGGTGATGAGTACGGAGAGCAGCTCCAGCCCGTTGCGGCCCTTGTTGACGACGTAGACGATGTCGAACGCGCGCAGTGCCTCGATCACCGTGATCACCATGACGACGACGTTCACCGGGCGCAGCGTCGGGAAGACCACGCGGAAGAACGTCTGCGGGGCGCTGGCGCCGTCGATCGCCGCGGCCTCCTTGAGGGACGGGTCGACGGACTTGAGCCCGGCCAGGTAGAGGATCATCACATAGCCGGTGTGCCGCCAGCCGGCGAAGAGCAGCACCATCCAGAGGTTGAGGTCCGAGTCGCCGAGCCAGTCGACCGGGTCGTCGTGGTTGGCCAGGATCGCGTTCAGCGCGCCGGTGTCACGGGACAGGACGAGCTGCGCGATGAAGCCGACGATGGCCAGCGAGAGGACGACCGGCAGATAGATCGTGGACTGGTAGAAGCGGCTGAACCGCACCCCGCGGTCGATCACGACCGCCAGCAGCAGCCCGAACGGCGTGGCCACCAGCCCCAGGAAGCCCACCCAGAGGAGGTTGTGCCGGACAGCGGGCCAGAACGCCGGATAGTCGCTGACCATCTGCTCGTAGTTGTCCCCGCCGACCGTCTTGATGTCGCTGATGCCGTCCCACGAGGTGAACGACAGCCCGACGGAGGCCAGCGCCGGGCCCCAGACGATGACGAGGTCGAGGAGGACGGTCAGTCCCAAGAGCACGCCGAGGACGGCGGAGTCGCGGCGGGTGAACCGCCGCGCACTCCGCCGTCGTGGGCGCCGCGCGGTCGCGTGCGGCACGAGTGGCAACTCCTCAGTCCGGGGTCAGTCGGTGAAGATGTTCTGCTTCTGCTTCTCGATGTCGTTCACCAGCCCGTCCACGTCCTTCGGGTTCTGGATGAAGGACTGGATCGCCGGGATCATCACGGTCGACGCGAAGTCGGGCCGGGTGTCGCGGTCGAGGAACTGCGAGATCTGCTTGGCGCCGGAGACCAGCTCGACGCCCTTCTTCTGCAGCGCGCTGTACGTCGAGGTGTCGGCGCCCTCGTTGACCGCGATGTTGTTGGGGTCGAGGGCCAGATAGGCGTCCTCGGCCTCGGGTGTGGCGAGCCACTTCAGCAGCGCCTTGGCGCCCTCGACGTTCTTGGCCTTCTTCGGCAGGAGGAAGCCGTCGATCGGGGCCTCCACGGCCTCCTGACCGTAGCTCTCGTTGATCACGGGGAAGGCGAAGAAGTCGATGTCCTCGCGCTCGCTCTCGGGGAACTGGGTGCCCGGGTGCGGCATGCCGAAGACCGCCATCGCGGTCTCCTTCTTCTGCAGGCCCTGGCCGGCCTCCTCCCAGGTGCGGCCGAGCGCGCCCTCCTGGTAGTACGGCATGAGCTCGCGCCACAGGTCGAAGACCTGCTTGACGCGGTTGTCGGTCCAGGACTCCTCGCCGGCCATCAGGTTCTTGTGGAACTCGTAGCCGTTGGCCCGCATGTTGATGTAGTCGAAGGTGCCCATGGCGGGCCAGCCGTCCTTGTCGCAGAACGCGACCGGGTTGCCGTCGGCCTTCATCTTCTTGGCCAGGGCGATGAACTCGTCCCAGGTGGTGGCGGGCTGGTAGCCCTTCTCCGTGAAGAGGCTCTTCCGGTGGAAGACAGCCCACGGATAGTAGTAGTACGGCACGAAGTACTGCTTGCCGTCCTCGCCGGTCGACTGGTCCTTCAGCGCCTGTGAGAAGCCGTCGAAGCCCGACCACAGCTCGCTGATCTCCGTCAGCAGCTGCTTCTTGGCGAAGAACTGCATGCGGTAGCCCGCGAACCACATGAACACGTCGTCCGGCGTGCCCTGCAGATAGCGGTTGATCTGCTCCTGGAAGTCGTTGTGGTCCTTGGTGTTGACCTTGACGCTCTTGCCGGACTCCTTCTCGTACGCCGTGAAGGCCGCCGCGTAGGCGTCCTTGGGGACCTTGTCGGAGGCGTTGGAGCCGACCGCCACCGTGTTGCCGCCCTTGCCGCCGGGGCCGTCACCGCAGGCCGCGAGCAGGGAGGGCAGGGTCACCGCGCCCGCTGTCATCGCCGCGCCGCGCAACAGGGAGCGACGGGACATCGGAGGACCGGACGGGATGTGCTGGAGTGATCGACCGCTGGGCGTGGAGCTTGTCATCTCCCCCTCCTCAGTGCACAACCGAACACAAACGAACGAAGTGCTCGGATCTCACCGCTTGGACAAGTGCACGTCAAGGGTTTTGACGTCCCAGGAGGCCATTGTTACGGCATCTCTTCCAACAGACTCCAACAACGCTTACCGTGAACGAGCTTAGTGATGTGCACATGACGTCGGATCGGTCTTCAAGCGGACGGAGGACCCCGCGATGCGCAATCCGCTCACCAGAACCGCAATCATCGGAGCATTAGCCGCTGCACTCCTCACCGGAGGCAGCCTCAACGCACTGGCCGCCACACCCCCGGCGGCCGAACCGCAGCCGACCCCGCTCCTCGACGACGGGCTCGCGCTCACCCCGCCGATGGGGTTCAACAACTGGAACAGCACCCACTGCCGGGCCGAGTTCAACGAGGCGATGGTCAAGGGCGTCGCCGACATCTTCGTGGACAAGGGCCTGAAGGCCGCCGGCTACGAGTACGTCAACCTCGACGACTGCTGGGCGCTGCCGCAGCGCGACGCCGACGGCAAGCTGGTGCCGGACCCGGTGCGCTTCCCGAACGGCATCAAGGCGGTCGCGGACTACGTCCACTCCAAGGGCCTGAAGTTCGGGATCTACACCAGCGCCGGGACGAAGACCTGCAACAGCGCGGGATTCCCCGGCGGGCTGGGCCACGAGTTCAGCGACGCCCGGCAGTTCGCCGACTGGGGCGTGGACTACCTCAAGTACGACAACTGCAACAACCAGGGCGTCGACGCCCAGCTGCGCTACCGCACGATGCGCGACGCGCTCCGGGCCACCGGCCGGCCGATCGTCTACAGCATCTGCGAGTGGGGCCAGAACCGGCCCTGGGAGTGGGCGTCGGACGTCGGCCATCTGTGGCGTACGACGGGTGACATCAGCGACAACTGGTCCAGCATGCTGAGCCTGTTCAAGCGCAACGCGCCGCTGGCGCAGTACGCCGGACCGGGGCACTGGAACGACCCCGACATGCTGGAGGTCGGCAACGGCGGCATGACGGACACGGAGTACCGCAGCCACTTCTCGCTCTGGTCCGTGATGGCGGCGCCGCTCCTCATCGGCAGCGATCTGCGCAAGGCGACGCCCGCGACGTTCGACATCCTCGGCAACCGCGAGGTCATCGCCGTCGACCAGGACCCGCTCGGCAAGCAGGCCACCGTGCTGTCGTCGCAGGGCGGCCGCTGGGTGCTCGGCAAGCCGATGGCGGACGGCAGCGCCGTCGTGGCCCTGTTCAACGAGACGTCCTCCGCGCAGACCATCAGCACCTCCGCCGGGGCGCTGGGACTGCCGGCGGCGGACGCGTACGCGCTGCGCGACCTGTGGCAGCACAAGGACTACAACACCGCGGGCTCGGTGTCCGCCTCGGTGCCCGCGCACGGCACGGTGCTCTTCCGGGTGTCGGTGCAGGACAAGTGGGCGCTGTTCCCGCCGGCGGCGGAGCTGGGCGCGGACACCGCGCCGTACCTCGAGCCCGGGACGAGCGCGGAGTTCACCACCACCTTCCGCGATCTGGGCCGCACCAGCGCGCTGATGGCGTCCGTGGACGTGCGCGGCGCCCAGGGCTGGACGGCGGAGCCCCTCACCGCCACCTCGGCGGCGGCGGTACCGACGGGTCAGACGCTCACCACCCGCTGGCGGCTCACCGCACCGCCGGGCACCGCGCCCGGCTCCTACCCGCTCACGGTGTCCGCGCGCTACTCCTCGCCGACCGGGCAGCAGGTCGCCCTCGACGTGGCGGCGACGGCGTTCGTGGTGGTCGGACCCCCGTCCGGTGATTCGTACGTCAGCGACCTCACGTGGGTCAGCGCGACGAACGGCTGGGGCCCGGTGGAGAAGGACACCTCCAACGGCGAACGCCCGGCCGGCGACGGCCATCCCCTCACCGTGAACGGCCAGGTGTGGACCAAGGGCCTCGGCGTCCACGCACCGAGCGAGATCGTGTACTTCACCGGCTCCCGCTGCGCGCGCTTCACCGCCTGGGTCGGCGTGGACGACGAGGAGGGCGCGGACGGCTCGGTGTCCTTCGAGGTCTGGGCGGACGACCACAAGGTGGCCGACTCGGGCGTCCTCACCAACGCAATGCCGGCGACACAACTCACGGCGGACGTCTCCTCCGCCACCCTGGTCCGCCTGATCACAACGGACGGCGGCGACGACGTGAACAGCGACCACGCCGACTGGTCAGACGCCAAACTCCTGACCTGCACATAACCCCCCTCGTCACCGACGTGAAGGTCAGCGACGGGCTGGTGCAGCGGTCGGTACGGGCGGCCTCGGCCGCGACCGAGACGATGCCGCTGATCCTTCGGGCA